>CAJWMA010000059.1 GCA_913042995.1 uncultured bacterium
CAGCCTCCATCCTGCCCGGATCAGCTCTTGTGCGAGCCAGTCGAGCAGCTCGGGGTGGGTCGGCCGGTCGCCGACCCGGCCGAAGTTGTTGCTGGTTCTCACCAGGCCGACGCCGAAGTGGTGCTGCCAGAGGCGATTTACAATAACTCGTGCCGCGAGCGCGCCAGCGCCGTCCTCTACATTGGTCAACCAATGGGCGAGTCCGGGGCGGCCATCGCCGCTTTTCTTTTCA
The DNA here is from genome assembly GCA_913042995.1 of uncultured bacterium. GTDB lineage: Bacteria > Planctomycetota > UBA8108 > UBA8108 > UBA8108 > UBA8108. The sequence goes on from CAJWMA010000059.1 coordinate 233, forward strand.
CTGGCTTCGACCCAGCGGCTGACATCGCCGTCATCCGGGCTCAGGGCCGCGAGGACGCCCAGGCCTACATCGCCGGATTTCTTTTCGGTGTCTCCACGCTCCAGCAGAGGGTTTTTGCTCTTGTTGCCGCCGTTCCAGGCAAGCCCCTTGACGTTTGACCCTGTGCTTCCGATGGCGATCTGCCGGTCGCGGGCGCTGCCGGGCAGGAAGAAGCCTACAAGTCGATAGTAATCGCGTTGAGCGATCGGGTCGTATTTGTGGTCATGGCAGCGGGCACAACCAATCGTCAGCGCGAGAAAAGCCGAGCCGGTCGCTGAGACGATGTCATCCATCTTGTCGTATTTCGCTTTCTCGCGGTCAACGCCATCCACGTTGGTTACCGTCGAGCCCGAGGTGATGAAACCGGTGAGCGCTACGGCGAGGGGGTCGTCGCCTTTCAGCACATCGCCGGCCACCTGGTGGCGGATGAAGGTGTCGAAGGGCAGGTCAGCGTTGAATGCGCGAATGACCGCGTCGCGGTAGGTCCACGCGCTGGGTCTCTCGTTGTCGGACTCATAGCCATGGCTTTCTCCAAAGCGCGCCACATCCAGCCAGTGGCGTCCCCAGCGTTCCCCGTAGTGGGGGCTGGCGAGCAGCCGGGTCAGGATCTTGTCGTACGCATCGGGGGACTTGTCGGCGATGAAGGTCTCTACCTCCCCGCGAGTCGGCGCGAGCCCGATGAGATCGAAATAGGCCCGGCGAATCCATCTCTGTCGATCGACCTGTCCGTTCGGGGAGACGCCCCCGGCCTTCGCCTTCGCCAGCACGAAGCGGTCGATCCCGGTGCGAGCCCACTCATCGTTTTGAACAACCGGAGGCTCCATCTGCTCAAGCTGACGGAAGGCCCAGTAGGTCCGGGTATCGGTCCCGTTCGGCTCGTCAGGGAGCCCGAGCAGGCAAAGCACGCTGAAGAGCGCAGTCATGAACACGGTCCTCTCAGGGTGTCGGTTGTGACGGGGATACAAGCCGTACTTCATGCGGAGTTCTTATACTGTTTTTTTATCTTCGAACGGAGGGTGTTTCAACTGCCGAAACGAAGAGAAACGGAATTCAGGCTGTCGCGGATTCCGTTCGCACGCCGGGAATGGCGGATTCGGCCAGCTTCAAGGCGGCGAAGAGGCAGGCGCTATAGAACAGGGTGCCGGCCAGGGTCCATTGGAAAAAGGGAATAGCCGCGACAAAGGTGGCCTGTAGGCCCGCCAGGTTCATGGGCGAATGGAACCCGCCGCCTGTCAGCCAGACGCCGAGATTGGTGACGACAAAGAAGACCAGGGAGCTGCCGATCGCGCCGCCGCCGACCTTCAGCAGGGACGGGCTTTTCAGCTGCCGGCCGCCGGCTACGGTCAGGCAGAAGGCCGCCAGCACGAAGAGCTTGATGGCGCCAAACGCGGGCCAGGGCGTAATCAGGTGGAGAGCAACATCACTCAGGAGCATCGCGGCCAGCGGTACGAAGTAGGCGAGCCAGGCCTTGCGAAACGTAAAGGCGGCAAAGAGAGCTATGGCGCCTACTGATGTAAAGTTCGGATAGTGAGGAATGAGCCGGGTAAACGCTCCTAAGAGGACCAGGCCGATGAGGATAGCCATTCTCCGGCTCGTATGGCCGGCCGTCTCCAGCTCTTTCTTTTCAATGTCGATATTCATGGGGGTTCCTGGGGCGGCGTTTTTGTCTGCTCTACTCTAACATAAATAAAGAGCCGAGGTGTGCGCGCCTCCCGCCGCTCTCGCGCGGCAGGATAGTCATTGGCGGTTGGGGGAATGCTGGGTTATTCTCTCTGCGTCTCAAGCTTTTTAGACCCATGAAAATAGCTTCTTCAGTATCAATCGCATCGGATTCCAGGATGGCTGCCGAGGAGGCGGCCACCGAGGTTGCAGCGGAGCTCGGCGACGCGGCAGCGGACCTCGTGTTCCTGTTTGTCTCGTCGCATCACACCTCCCACGCAGAGGAGCTGGTGGAGATCGTACGGGAGAAGCTTCCGGCCGAGCATTTTGTCGGCTGTACCGCGGAGGGGGTTCTCGGGGGTGACCGGGAGTATGCCGACAGCCCCGGGCTCAGTCTCTGGGCCGCGAGCCTTCCCGGGGTCGACGTTGCTTCCTGCCGCCTCGAATCGGCTGAGGAAGGGCAGAACGGTCTTCTCATCGAGGCCATGACCGAGATGCGCGAGCCGACGACCATGATTTTTGTCGCCGATCCATTTTCCGTTGTCGCCGAAGACCTGATCGATGAGCTTTCCGAGAGCCGCCCGGAGCTTGTTTTTGCCGGAGGGATGGCCTCCGGTTCTCCGCAGCCCACAGGTAATCGGTTCTTCTTTGGGGATGACGTGTTTGACCAGGGCGGCGTCGCGGTTCTGATTCGCGGCGGGCGCAGCGTTTCAACGGTTGTTTCCCAGGGCTGCCGACCCTTCGGGAAGCCCCTCGTGGTGACGGCCTGCGAGGACAACCTGATTCTCGAGCTTGGCGGGCAGCCCGCCTGGCAGAAGTTTGTTGAACAGGTCGAGGTGACGGAGGATTCAGACAGGGAGCGCCTGACAGAGGGCCTTCATGTCGGGCGAGCGGTCGATTCGCGTCGCGCAAGCGAGGGGTCGGGGAACTTCCTGGTGCGGGGCGTGCTGGGTTTCGTCAAGGAGAACGGAGCGATGATGGTCGGCGATGTTCCCAGGGCCGGGCAGACGATCCAGTTTCATCTTCGCGACCCGTCTTCGGCAAGCCAGGAGATGGAGACGCTCCTGGAGGAGCGTGTCGGGCAGCTCAACTCGCCGGTGGCCGGGGCCCTGCTTTTTACCTGCAACGGCCGCGGTCCGCGCATGTTTGACCGGCCGCATCATGATGCATCGATGGTTTCACGAGTATTCAACGACTCTCCACTGGCAGGGTTCTTCGCCGCGGGGGAGATTGGGCCGATTGGAAGCAGCAGCTTTCTGCATGGATTCACGGCGGTAACGGTTCTATTCCATCCTTCCTGACGGGGGCGCAGCATGTCCGAGAAGACCATTTATCCCAGGGGTAGATTGCTCATGGGGCCTGGCCCATCCGGGGTCCATCCAAGAGTTCATGAGGCGCTCTCGAGTCCGATGGTCGGTCATCTCGATCCGCAGTTCCTGGGCATCATGGACAACATTCAGAAGATGCTCCGCCGCCTTTTCAGGACAGAGAACCGCTTGACGATCGCGGTTTCCGGAACCGGCAGCTCCGGCATGGAATCGGCCTTTGTGAACGTCGTCGAGCCTGGCGATGAGGTTCTCGTTTGCGTCAACGGTGTCTTCGGCAATCGCATGAGCGACATCGTTGAGCGCATTGGCGGGGTTCTGCACAGGATTGATCGGCCCTGGGGCGAGGTGTTTGAGTTGTCGGATATAGAGGATGCTCTCGCGAGCCATCCGGAGGTCAAGGCCGTCGCCATCGTACACGCGGAGACCTCGACGGGCGCTCTCCAGCCGCTCGAGGAGATCGGCAAGCTGTGCCGAAGCAGCGGCCGGCTCTTCCTGGTTGATTGCGTGACCTCGCTCGGAGGCGAACGTTTCGAGGCGGATGAGTGGAATGTCGATGTGGCCTACAGCGGCACCCAGAAATGTCTCAGCTGCCCTCCGGGCCTTGCCCCGGTGACCTTCAGCGAGCGGGCGGTCAAGAAGCTCAAGGGCCGGGAGTCAAAGGTCGTCAGCTGGTATCTCGATCTCTCGATGATCGAGAAGTACTGGACCGATGGCGAGCGGGCCTATCATCACACCGCTCCCATCTCGATGAATTACGCTCTCCACGAGGCGCTCTGCCTGGTTCACGAGGAAGGACTCGAGGCTCGCTGGGAGCGTCACCGCCGCAACAGCGCCGCGCTGGTGGCGGGCCTGGAGGCGCTGGGTTTTCGGCTCTTCGCCCAGGAAGGCCACCGGCTTCCCATGCTGAACGCGGTCTGGATTCCCGAGGGGGTTGACGATGCCGGGTTCCGCAAGGCGCTTCTCGATGACTACGACATCGAGATCGGCGGTGGTCTCGGAGAGGTCGCCGGAAAGATCTGGCGAATCGGGCTCATGGGCGAGACCAGCTCGAGGGAGAACATCATGACCTTTCTTGGCGCGCTCGAGGCTCTGCTGCAGGAATCCGGTTGCCTCGAGAGTCCCGGCGCGGGACTGGAAGCTGCGGCCGCGGAGCCTGGTTGAGGAGGCGGTTCGGTCTCTATCCTGACGGTTTCCCCGGGCTGTCGATGCGCAGATTCTCCAGCCCTCCTCGGGCCGGGCCTCCTTGCGTGAGGTTCTCAAGCGTTTTCGTTGCGAGGGCCTCGTAGAATTTTTCTTCAGCGAACATCAGCAATTGCCGCAAATCGCAGCCGGGCTCCATTGGGCAGCTGCCGGGCGCGGCGACGCAATCGAGAACGCCGTGGCGGCCCTCAACCTTCTCAACGATTTCCCGCACGGTCGTGGTTTTCGGGTCGCAGGCGAGGGTCACGCCTCCATGGCGTCCCGGCTGGGTTAGTACATACCCATGCCTTGAAAGCGCCTGGACCACCTTGACCAGATGCTCGCGTGAGATGCCGAAGCTGTCGGCTATCTCGTCAACAGTCGCTTTGCGGTCCACGTAGGTGAGATAGAGGAGGACCCTGAGCGCGAAGTCAGTTTGTAGGCGAAGTCGCATGATCTCGACAAAGGGTACCAGCGTCAGCGCAGGCGTTCAAGCCGCAGCTTAGCGAGGCGGGCTCGCGGAGGTGCCTGGGACCGCGAACCGCCGATTATTCGACTGCAAGCGTATAGCTGAGGGCGCCGATCGCTTCTCCGGCCTTGGCGTCCTTGTAGTTCTCGTGACACATAATGCACTTTTTGCTGACTACAGGGATGGCCGTCATCGCCCGAAGCTGTTGCTTGCCATTCTTTGAGGCGACCTCTTCGAAATAGCTTTCACCTTTTTTGAGCGCCGCAACTCCCGCTTTTTCGAAGGGATCTTTGGCGGTGTTCTTGTTCCGGATGGGGTCTCCGGCCACATCCAGCAGCCGCACCTTGTGCCACCCGTTTTTCTCAACGGCCTCGAAGAGCGCAACTGCGGCGCTGCCGGCAGGAAAATCATCTTTGCCATGGACATATTTGTCGGTGATGAGGACGACGGTTGTTTTGTAGATGTCGTCGAGCATCCGCACCTGCTTGCGTGTGCGGCTGAGGGCGGCGTCAGCCGCGCTGCCCTTGACGGAGGCGACCTGCGATAAGGTGCAGCCTGTAAGAGTGACAAGAAGAGTTAAAGTAACGATCAGGCGGGCCATCAGGGACTCCTTGTTGAAATTGAGAGTAAAGAGGTACCATAAATACCACTTATGTGGAGCGCAAGGGGGAAATGTCCGGGACTTCCCCATCTGCAGGATTTGCGGCCTTTTCGGCGCCGGCGTCTTCTCAGTTAATTAGCGCTGATGTTGATGGTGTCGCCGCCGGCGTAGCGGGTGACGGCCTTTTCGTCGAGCTCGACTCCGAGTCCCGGACCCGTCGGTACCATGAAGTTGCCCTGGCCATCGAAGGACAGCGGCTCGGCGAGGAGGTCGTGCTCACGAATGAGTCGTCCGAAGATGTCGCTTGGCAGGGTGCAGAGCTTGCTGGCGGCCGCCACGTGCAGGTAGCTGGCCTCCAGGAGGCCCAGGTCGACCTCGCTGCCATGCCAGAAGGGCATGTTGGCGACCTCGGCAATATCTCCAAGCTTCTGGACCCAGGCCATCGGGCCGTTGAAGTTGAAATAATCGACCGCCTCTTCCTGGATAGCCAGGATGACATCCTGGGGTTTCTGGAAGAGCTCGGCGTAGGGGATGGCTGTATGTAGCGCCAGCGGGATCGAGCTTTTGCGGCGCAGGTGGCGGTAATTACGCAGGTCCCAGCGAGGAATAGGGTCTTCCAGGGTCCATACGTTGCCGACCTGTTCGAGGCGGCGAAGGAAGGGCAGGATCTCCGCCGGCCTCTCCCAGCGGGTGTTCGGGTCAATGATGACCCGGAAGTCTTCCCCGGCCTGCTCCTTGATCGCCTCGCAGACGGCGACGGGGTCTTCGTCGAGCGAGCCTTTGAATTTCAGGCAGTCGTAGCCCATCTCCTTGAATTCGCTGGCACACCGACCGGCGTCCTCAGGGTCGCGTTGTCCGAACCAGGCCGAGCAATAGACTCTTTCACGGTACGCGCCGCCCAGCAGCTTGTAGGCCGGGACTGAGAGGGCCTTGCCGACAAGATCGTAGATGGCGCACTCGAAGCCATCGTAGGCCCGGCCGTAGGGGATCGGCAGGTCGCGCAGGTTCATTTCCGTGGGGTCGGTTCCGATGAGCGATTCCGCGATCTCTCGCATGCGGGCTTCACTGACATCCCGCAGGCTCTCGCCAATACCGGTGACGCCATCATCTGTGTGGATTCTCAGGATCCACTTGACGAGGCTGTCGAACTGGACCGACCACCCCTTGCTCGCGCCGACGCTGAGCATATGAAGCGGGGCGGCCTTGCCGGGCGAATTGATCGCGTTCTCCCTGGCGGGAACGACGACTGGGGTCATCTCGATGCGGTTGATGTTCATGGGGAGCTCGGGTGGTCCTGGATCAAAGAGCGACCTCTTTCCATTCCACCACCCGTTTTTCGTGGATGGCCGTGCGGCCCAGCAGCGACATCAGGGTGGCATGGCGGCCGGCGTCGACATTGGCCAGCGGCTCCTTGTCCTCCCGAATCGAGCGGGCGAAGCTCTGGATCGCCAGCTCGGTGGAGTCCTTCAGCGGCGGCAGGTCGACCTTGGTTTTCTTACCGTCCCTGGTGACGGAGAGGTTGACGGTGCCCTCGAGCTCGAGCGCCTTGCCGGCATCTCCGAAGACGGTCATGTACAGGCCTCCGAAGCCTGAGGCCGCGTAGATCACGTGGGTGTAATTCAGGCGTATGTTGCCCGGGAATTCATAGGTGACGCCGTAGGAGTCCATCATGCTGCGGCCCTTTGGGCGGCCCTCAAGGGCGTTGATGCCGCCAAACCCGGCGGCGCGTAGCGGGTGGGCATCGAGCGCCCAGCAGAAGACGTTCATCTCGTGAACCGCCTGCTCGACGATCAGGTCGCCGGAGAGCTTGCGGTCCATATACCAGCTGCCTTCTTTCTCGGGGTAGCCGCCGACATGCCTGGCGCTGTTGATGAAGGAGGTCTTGCCCACGGCGCCGCCCTGGAGCTGGTCGACAAAGCCGAGGAAGCCGCTGTGGTAGCGCCACTGGAAGCCAACCTGGAATTTCTTGCCGCTTTTTTTGACCGCATCGTAGATCTTCTTGACGCCCTCGGGGGTCGGGCCGAGGGGCTTTTCGCAGTAGCAGTGCTTGCCCGATTCCAGCACGGCGACAGCGTGCTCGGGATGCAGGTAGATGGGGGTGGCGACAAAGACGGCGTCGATGTCCTTTCTCGCCAGCAGCTCCTTGTAGTCGTGGATGCCGGCGGGCTTCATCGCGCCGCACATCCGGATGCCGCGGGCGCGGGCCTTGGGGTCGATGTCGCAGATGGCGTTGACCTTGAGGGTCGAGACAGAGACGCTGCGGAGGGCGCGGTCGAGCAGGGAGGTTCCTCGGCCGCCCACCCCGATCCAGCCCAGGCGCAGAAACTCATTGGCATCCTGGACATTGGCAAGGGAGGAGGCCGGCAACCCGGCGGCGATCACCGGGACACTCGAGAGCAGACCGCTCTTCTTGATAAACTTTCTTCGAGAGACCGTCTTCTTTGGTGTTCTCATGGGCGCCCCTGCTTTTTTCTGTTGGCTATCGATGACCTGAGACAACATTGTGATCTCCCGGGAGACTCAAGGCAACAGTTGGAACGAAACCCGCAGGCCTTCGATTTGATGGAAAAGATCAGCTTTTACACGAAGAACGAATGTCCGTTGTGCGATACGGGGTTCGCGAAGCTGGAGGAACTCGCTCAGCGTTTCAGGCTCGAGATCGAAAAGGTCGACATTGAAACGGATGCGCATCTTTTCCGGCTCTATCGCTATCGGATTCCAGTCGCTGTTTTTCGGGGGGAGGAGCTTGGGTGGGGAAGATTGTCAGCGGGAGGGCTTGAGCGCCGTTTGGAGCAGATTTTAGCTTCCCCAGGGCCTGAAGATTCCTTTCAGGGCCCCCCAACAAGCCATAAGCCTAATAATTAAAACAACTTAAAATAAATCGAGTTTATTTCTCCAGAGGCCTTGTATAGAAGGCTACTAATGAACACGCATTTTTCCCAGGCTTGCAAGCCTGGGTTTTTTCGTATTCAGTCGGCTCCAGGGCACATATTTACACCTAAACACTTTATTCTAAGCATCTTAGGAGTTTTTCGTAAAAAAGATCTTTTCTTGCCCCGCAGGCCTTGTTCTGAGGGCTATAGATGAACGCACATTTTCCCAGACGCCTGTCTGGGTTTTTTTGTGTCCACAGCTTGTGTCCACAGCTTCGGTCGACAGTTCTACCGATCTACCGACAAGGGGGAGCCCGGCGGTCTTTCCAGGCCTGGTGGCGCCGCTCAGCCCTCAGAGCGCGGTAGCCATTTTTTGAGGCGTTGCAGAGCTTCGTTGATGCTTTCGAGGTCATTGGCGAAGCTGAAGCGCAGCCAGCCCTCGGCCCGACTGCCGAAGTCGATTCCGGGCGCGACTCCGACATGGGCCTCTTCAAGGATCCGTTTCGCCAGGCGCAGCGAGTCACCATCGAGGTGGTCCGCCCGGGCGAAGATGTAATAGGCGCCCATCGGTTTGCAGGGGATCGGAAAGCCGAGCTCGAGCAGGCCGTTGTAGAGCACCTCGCGCCGCCGCTTGTATTGTTCGGTCATGGCGGTGAGAGCCTCCTCGCCTTCCCGCAGAGCGGCGATGGCGGCGGTCTGAGCCAGCGAACTGGCGCAGACAAAGAGGTTCTGCTGCAGCCGCTGGAGGGGGGCGACCAGGTCTTCCGGAGCGACCAGCCAGCCGACCCTCAATCCTGTCATGGCGTGGCGTTTTGAGAAGCCATCGACGACAAAGCAATCATCGGTCACCTCGAGCATGCTGACGGCCCGGGCCTCGGCTCCTCCGTATTCCAGGCCGTGGTAGATCTCATCGCTGATGACCGGTACGCCCAGGGCCGCGATCTGTTCGAGGGTGTTGTGGTCCTGGACGGCGGCGGTCGGGTTCGAGGGAGAGTTGATGAGGATGCCCTTGCTGCGCTTGTTGACCAGCTTGCCGATGAGCTCCGGGTCGTAGCGGAAGCCGGTGCTCGCCGGGACCTCGTAGCCGGTCGGTTTGCCGTGGAAGGTGAGAACGAAATTGTCGTAGCAGGCATAGCCCGGGTTAGGCAGCAGGATCTCATCGCCGGGTTCCAGCAGCAGCGCCATGAGCAGCACCAGGGCTCCCGATGTGCCGCCGGTAACCAGCACTCTTCCGGGGTCAATGTTGACCTGGTAGCGCCGCCTGTAATAGGACGCGATCTCCTCGCGCAGGTCGTACCTTCCCAGGCTGTGAGTGTAGTGGGTGTGGCCGCCCTCGACGGCCTTGCTGATCGCCCGGTCGACACAGGCCGGCACGCTGAAGTCGGGCTCGCCGACCTCCAGGTGAACGATATCGATTCCCTGGCGCTCGAGCTCCTGGGAGCGCTCAAAGATCTCCATGGCGAGGAAGGGCTGAACCTGCCGCGCTGAAGTCGAGATTCTGGGGTCATCGGGGTTCATGTTCAGCCTTTCGTCTGCTCCTGCCGCCCTTTCCGGGCGGAGCCGCGCCCGGCGTCAGTGCGTAAGCTTGATGAAAAAGCTCCTCGTGTCCATTAAAAGATCACTTTCACCGCGGCCGGCAAGGGGGTACTTTCAGCCCCTTGTAAAAACATTTTGAGGATACAATTGGTCTCATGGCAGAGATTGTACATGGTCGCTACCAACTATTGAGAAAGCTCGGGTCTGGCGGGACCGGAGAGGTCTACAAGGCGCTTGATTTGCGGCTGAAGCGGAATGTAGCGATCAAGAGGGTGTTGCCTGAAAAGCGAGGTAAAAAGCGGGTTCTGGAGCGTTTGCAGAAAGAGGCCGAGTACCTGGCGATGGTCGAGCATACGAATGTCGTGCTCGTGCATGACATCGTCGATTCCCGCGACACCTTTTCGATCATCATGGAGCTGGTCAACGGGGTTCCTTTTATCCGTACTTTCAGAAAGCGTCCGATGCCGGAGCTGCAGTACCTCGGCTATTTCCGCCAGATCCTGGCGGCTCTCCGGGCGGTTCACGGGGTTGGCCTGATTCATCGGGATGTGAATCCGCGCAATATCCTCGTTACCCGCGAGGGGGTTGCCAAGCTGACCGACTTCGGACTGAGCGGGCTGGCCAAGGACACCGAGCATCGCATGGGGGGAACGCTGGCATACATGCCTCCCGAGGCGATGCGGAAAAATGCGCGCCTTGGTTTCGGCCTGGATTTGTATTCCCTCGGCTTCCTGTCCTACCAGGCCGTTCTGAGCCTGCAGGGCTTCAAGAAGCTCTACGGGGCCAAGCGTCCACGGGACTGGATTCGATGGGTTCTCTCCTCTGAGCCGTTCAAGACCCTGAAGGAGCTCGGCGTTCCAGTCTCCGATGGATTCTCGACCCTGATCGGCAAGATGCTCGAGAAAGATCCAAAGGCGCGCTACCAGAAGGTCGCCCAGGTACAGAAGGACCTCGACATCCATCTCGAGCAGATCGGCTATCCTACCCTGGGTTCCTGATTCGACCTGTCCTCGTCGATGGAGTCAAGCGGGGGGCCCCAGATCCAGGCCGCCGCCAGGGTGCCGGCGCATGCGACGAGAATGCCGCCAAGGATATCGATGAAGACATGCTGCCCGGTGGTGATGGTGGAGATGGCGATCAGGACAGCCCAGGGAAGGAGCCAGCGGCGCCGCGGGCTTCTCCAGTGCGCGAGGGTGACCAGCATGCAGTTGGTGATGTGGAGCGAGGGAAAGCAGGTGTAGGGGTTATCGGCGGAGTGCATCAGCTGATATTGCCAGGCAACCGCCGGGCTCATGGTGCCGGGGTCTATAGTTTCCCGGATCGCTTCGATCGTGGTCGGCCACAGGGCGAAGAGGGTGAAGTTGATGATGTAGGCGATCAGGATCGCGCCGAGAAACCTCCAGGCGGCCTCTTTTGAGGGTAGCAGGAAGATTCCCAGGCTGCTGTTGATGTAGCAGGAGTTGTAAATGAAGATGGTCCAGCCGCCCAGGGGCAGCAGCAGGAGCTCATCGATGCGCAGGGCGGGAACCTGGTGGTAGACCTCGAACTCGATGAACTTGTTGAGTGAGAAGTAACCCACCATCCACACCGCCAGGTTAATCAGGCCCACGGTGAGCTTTCCTTGCCAGTCGATGAGAAGGAGAGAGCCTGTCGTTTGCTGTTCGGACATGTGTTTTCTTCAGGCGTTTCCGTGCCCTGAGGCCGAGTCGCCAAGGCGGTCTCTGCGTGCGAAAAAAGTGAACCAGACCAGGGTCCAGCCGATTCCGCCCAGCCAGCCCGCCAGGACATCGCTTGGATTGTGAACCCCCAGGTACACCCGGCTGAGCCCGATGGCCACGATCAGCCCTGCGGCGGTGGCGGCAAGGACGAGGCGCGGTCCCCGGCCCCCGGCGGCGTTGTAGAGCAGAAACGCGATGCACAGGAAAATCGTCGCTGACATCATGCTGTGCCCGCTGGGAAAGCTGACGAGGAGGGCTGCATTTATCATCTCGCCTCCGCCTTCAATCGTCTTCAGGAGATCCTGGGCCGCCTCCTGGCTGGTGCCAACGGTTGGGGCCGCGAAAGAGTCCATGAACTCCAGCGGCCGGATGCGCCTGACGAGATGTTTTACTATATAGGCGACGACTTCCGCAGAGACCATGATGAAGAAGATCCGCCGAGTGGTCTTCTGGTCGCCCCGGGCGTAGAGGTAGAGCACGGTCACCAGGCCGATGAGGATGAGCACTGGTATGCTGCCGAGGGCGGAGATCTCCATGACTCTATGGGTGAGCCCTTCGGAGCGCAGTGATTTCATCCAGGAGAGACAGGCCTCGTCAGGTCCTTTTGCCCAGCCGCACGCGTAGAGGAGGAAAATCGCCAACGCTCCGGCGAGGCAGAAGAGGCCGGCGCGCAGGCCGCCCCGGTTGATCCCGGAGTTTGTCGGCACAGGATGGTTTTGTTCACTCACTTTTCGGCTCCCAGCATTTTTTCAACAGCCTCTCGCCCGGTGTTTCCCTCTTCGATTCCCAGCTCCCTGGCCCTCGGGGTGCAGCCGACGATTTTCGCCTCCAGCAGGTCCTCCGGTTCGCAGAGGGGGTTTTCAGGCGTCCCCTTGGCGATGGCGATGGCTTGTCCGAATTCGGCCGGTGTCGCGAGGTCGTAGATTCCGCAGCCCACGATGCCCACGCTCGTGATGATGGTGCAATACTGCCCCTTCTCCCAGCGGTTGCTGATGCCGATCCCGACACCATTTTCAAATTGCATGGCCTTGGTTGTGGATCTCGGTAAGGTATCGCTCATTTGAAATCACCTCGGTTGGATGGATTTGAGAAGAGGGCGCCTGTTCTCCAGGGCGGCGCTGCCGGCCGGCAGGACATTCCCGGGCGGTATTGTACACCCGCCGGTAAAAGATGTGCAGGTCTTGGGCGAGTTGAGGTCAGGGCAGGAGAATCAAAACTCTTTAGGCCGGCCTTCGATTGAATTAAGATGTCCGTGCGGCGGGAGCCTTCGCCGCAGGGGGAAGACAGCGGCCCTGACTATGAATGATCAACCAGCATCCACATCTTTGATCCGGCTCGGTTCCTTCGCGGCCCTCGCCCTCTTTCTCTGCGCGGGCCCTTGCACGGCGCTGCCCGCAGAGGAATTGCCGAGCGAGGCGACCCAGCTCCTCGATCGCTATTGCGTGCGCTGCCATAAAGGCGAGAAGCCGAAGGCCGGGCTCGATCTTTCGTCGGCTCGTGACTCTGAGGCGATTCAGAGAGGCCGTAAGAAATGGGAGTCGGTCAGCCGCATGCTGGCCTTGCGAGAGATGCCGCCGAAAAAGGCCAGGCAGCCATCCGAGGCTGAGCGCCTGGCCCTTCGCGCCGCAGTCGATGCGGAGCTCGGCCGCTTTGATTGCGATGGAGCGATCGACCCTGGCCGGCCGACGATCCGCCGACTGAGCCGCTATGAATATGCCCGGACAGTCAGAGACCTTACGGGCCTCGAGATCGAGCTGGCGGCTGATTTCCCCGCCGATGATGTCGGCTACGGATTTGACAATATAGGCGATGTGCTTTCGATGCCGCCCCTGCTGCTGGAAAAGTACATAGACTCGGCTGAAAACGTCGTCAACACGCTGTTTTCCACCCTGGCCGCCAAGGGCTCCGGGCTCGCCCATTACGAGGGGGAGGAGGCCGCCCCGCGTAACAGGACTCCGAACAAACATGTTCGCCAGGCTGGATCGGATGCCAGGGCAGCCGGTATCTACTCGAACTATGAATTGTCCGTAATTTACGAGGCGTCCGCGGCCGGCGACTATGTCCTGCGCGCCCGGGCTTATGGCAGCCAGGCGGGCCCTGAGACGGTCAGGATGGGCTTCCGAATTGACGGCAAGACGGTGGGTGAGGCGCAGGTCAAGGCCGTTGCCGCCGCCCCGCAGGTATACGAGGCCCGGATCAAGCTCAATAAGGGCAAGCACCGCTTCGGTGTAGCCTTGCTCAATGATTATGACGGCACGGGCAACCCCAACCCCGCCCTTCGTGGCGACCGCAATCTCTTCATCGACTGGTTCGAGATCGGTCTTTTTGAACTGAAGAAGGCTCCGGCTGAGTCGTCCGGGCTGATCGTGCGTCCGTTGATGGAGGATGGCCGTCCACACCTGGGCAACATCAGCAAAACGATCAAAGGCTTTGTCACCCGGGCCTACAGGCGTCCGCTTCAGGACGGTGAGCTCGAGCGTTTTGTCCAGCTAGGCCGGGCCGTGTTTGAAGACCAGGGCTCCATCGACGATGCCCTCAGGGTGATCTTCCAGGCGGCGCTCTCCTCGCCGCATTTCCTCTTTCGTGTCGAGCTCGATGCCGAGCCGGAGAATCCCGGGGCGATTCACCCGGTTTCACCTTTTGAGCTGGCCAGCCGCCTCTCGTATTTTCTCTGGAGCAGCATGCCTGATGAAGAGCTCTTCAAGCTTGCCGGCGACGGCAGCCTGGCGGACCCCAGGGTGCTCGCCGCCCAGGTTCAGAGGATGCTGCGCGACCCACGTGCGGACGCCCTGGCGGAGAACTTCGCTGAGCAGTGGCTGCAGACACGCTTTCTCGAAGGCTCGACTCCTGACCCGGACATCTTTCCCGTCTTCGACGCCGAACTGCGTGAGGCGATGCGACAGGAAACCCGTCTCTTTTTTTCTGACATCGTGCGTGAGAATCGCAGCATGCTGGAGTTCATCGATTCCGACTTCACCTGGGTCAATGGTCGGCTGGCTCGTCACTACGGGATCGAAGGTGTCAGCGGTGAGGATTTCAGGCGGGTCTCCGTGAAGGGTACCCCTCGCGGCGGGGTCCTGACCCAGGGCAGCGTTCTGACGTTGACCTCCTATCCCACCAGGACCTCTCCGGTCTTCAGGGGGAAGTGGATTCTCGAGCAGTTCCTCGGCACTCCTCCTCCCCCCCCTCCTCCGGATGTGCCGGACCTCGATGGAGATGGAGATACTCCTCTCACCGGCTCGCTCAGGCAGCGGCTCGAGAAGCACCGCCTCGATCCGGCCTGCGCGGTCTGTCATGATCGTCTCGACCCTCTCGGGTTCGCGCTGGAGAACTTTGATGCAACAGGCGCCTGGCGGGAATTCGATGGGAAATTTCTCGTAGATGCGAAGGCTGTTTTGCCTGGCGGGAAGCCATTTGAGGGCCCTGTCGAGCTCAAGCTCTTGCTCAAAAACCGCCCAAAAGCCTTTGTTCGGGCCCTTTCTGAGAAGATGCTGACCTACGCCCTCGGCCGCGGGGTTGAATATTACGATAAGTGCACCATCGATCAATTGGTCGACTTGGCGACCGCTAACGGTTACAAAATAGGTAGCCTGATTTCCGGCATCGTTCAGTCGGACACCTTCCGGCTCCGTCGCGGAGGGAGGAGAGTAAAACAGCAATGAGCCAAGAACAGAACATCTCCCGTCGAACGGTCCTGCGTGGCCTTGGAGCCTCGCTGGCGCTTCCCTTCCTGGAGGTCATGTCGCCCGCGGTTGCCGCTGCCGAATCCGTGTCGGCCGCCGGCGCCCCTGTCCGGATGGCCTTCTGCTTCGTTCCCAATGGAGTCAACCTCAAGAACTGGATTCCAGAGAGCGCCGGAAGCGACTACAAGATGCCCTGGAGCCTGCAGCCGCTGAGCGCGGTTCGCGATGATTTACTGGTCCTCACCGGCCTGACCCATGACAAGGGCCGCGCCAATGGCGATGGCGCCGGCGACCATGCCCGCTCCGCCTCGGTTTTCCTGACCGGCGCCCAGCCGGTGAAGACGCATGGCTCGGGAATCCGGGTCGGCATGTCGGTTGACCAGGCCGCCGCCCGGGAGATTGGTGACCTCACGAAATTCTCCTCGCTCGAGCTTGGCTGCGATGGGGGACGTAACTCCGGTAATTGCGACTCGGGTTACAGCTGCGCCTATTCGAACAA
>CAJWMA010000060.1 GCA_913042995.1 uncultured bacterium
AGTCGAGCTCTTTGCCTTTCTTGTCGCTGCCGAACTGGGGGAGATCAGAGGTGAACTCCTGGTTCCCGATGAGAATACAGAGCACCTTCCTGTCACGGATTCGCTGGGCCACCCGGGGATCGAGAGTCCTCATGAGCATATCGAACTGGTAGGCCGCTTCCCGGTGGGCGTGGTCGCTGACCTTGTCGGAGGTGGCGATGAAGATTCCCTGGACCAGGGTGCCCTTGGTGTAGAAGCCGGTGTCGAGTTCGTAGGCTTCGGCCTGCTCCTTGTTCACCGGTCTCACCTGGTAGACCACCCCGGGGGTGATGCAGCCGGCCATCGTCAGCGCCGCCAGGATGGGCAGGAGGACAGCGAGGCAATGTTCGGCAGAGGAACGAATCCGGTTGTGATGCAATCTAGTTCGCCGCTGCATTTTTCTTCTTCGGGTTCTTCTTCTGATTCTGTTTTTTCTTTTCCTGGCCCGGCCGTTGAGCCGAGGAGGCGTTTTTCTTCCGCGGCATGGCGGCTGTAGGCCGCCTGTTTTTTTTGATCTCCTCAACGTGGGCCTTGTAGACCGCCTGCAGGCGCCTGGTGAGGTCGGCGTTGGCTGCGGCAAGATTGTTCTTCTCGCCGATGTCAGCGACAGTATCGTAAAGCTGTACGGGATAGGGAGAAGGATTGGCAGGCTGCTTTTCTCTGCGCCGACCGCTTCGGCCTTCCTTCCAGGGGTAGAACTTCCACTTCCCGCTTCGCACGGTACCCGGTCCGTGCATCAGGACGTAGAACTCGTGGGGGCTCTTTGCCCCTTCGCGTCCTGACATCAGGGGCCAGATATCAAGTCCATCGATCTTGCGTTCAGGAAGCTTTCCACCACAGAGCCCGGCGAGGGTGGGGAGGAGGTCGATTGTCGCGGCGACCTCGCGGCAGGTTTTTCCGGCCGGAATCTGTCCCGGCCACCACATGACGGTGGGCTCACGGATACCACCATCGTAGACGCTGCCCTTCTTTGCGCGAAGCGGCAGAGAACTGCCCACCGCCGCGCCGTTGTCGCTGGTGAAAATGACCAGTGTCTTTTCGGCAATCCCGGCCTTCCTGACAGCCCCGAGGATCTCGCCTACCGACCAGTCAACCTCCTCGATCGCGTCCCAGATGAGCTTCCCGGTGCGCCCGGCGAAGGCCTTGGAGACCGCCAGCGGCAGATGCACCATCGTGTGCGGCAGGTAGAGGAAGAAGGGTTTGTCCTTGTCCGCATTGATGAAGCGAATGGCCTCCTCGGTATAGCGCTTGGTGAGGGTGGTTTGGTCGGCGGGGTATTCGATGACCTCCTCGCCACGAAAGAGAGGCACCCAGTTGCGCTTCTTGTGGCCTTTTTCGAGATCCGCCCGGGTGAGTCCGCTGCGGATCACGATGTCATCTGCAAGCTTGTTGGCCGGGTCGATCCACATATCGTTGGAGTAGGGGACTCCGTAGTAGTATTCAAAACCCTGGTAGGTCGGCAGGCAGGGCGGCAGATGGCCGAGGTGCCATTTCCCGATGCAGGCCGTCCGGTAGCCCGCACCCTTGAGCATATCGGCAATGGTGACCTCCTCGGGGTGCAGGCCCTTGCCGCTGTTGGGGAAGAGGACGGCATTCATGCTGAGTCGCTGGTAATGGCAGCCGGTCATGAGCGCGGTCCGGGAGCCCGAGCAGACGGCGCAGCCGACGTAGAAGTCGTTGAAGATCATTCCGTCGGCACCCATCTTGTCGAGATGGGGTGTCTTCGGACCCTTAGCTCCGTTGAAACCGACATCTCCGTAGCCCATGTCGTCAATGAAGATGATGATGACATTCGGCTGCTTTGGCTCCGCGGCCATGGCCGCGGTTGACAGGAGACCAAGGGCAAGCAGGCAGAGAACCAGGGACCTTGCGATCGTTTTCATTGCGGAGCTCTTTCTTTGAAATGATTCGAGGCGAGCGCCGTGCGGAAGAAGCCCGGCGAACAGATACCCTACTCCCCGGAGGCGAAGGTATCAATCGCCGTCGATGATACGGGAGAAGAGCGGCCGGGTTCGAGCGCATTAGCGCATCCGGCAGGGAAAGGTTATCTCTGCGGCCTCTTTGCTGATACCTTAGTGAACCGGGGAATTCGGACTCCACAGGTTGTGCCTGGAGAGCTTCGCGTCCATAGCTGAAACATTCAATCCTTTGGAGTAGCTGATGCCTGTTGATCTTTTCCGAACCCTGACGCGTCTGTCCATTTTTTTTCTCGCTCCTGTCCTGCTGGGACTTCCAGTTTCTTTACCGGCGGATGAGTCCGGGGAGGCGCGCTCCATTCTCGACGCGACGGGCATCCACGGCGGGCTCGTTGTTCATCTTGGCAGCGGCAATGGGCGGCTTACCGCTGCTTTGCGCCGGACCTCGGCTTACCAGGTGCACGGGCTCGATACCGACGCTGAGAAGGTCAAGGCTGCCAGGGAGCATATCCATGCGCTGGGGATCTACGGTGGCGTATCGGTGGACCGGTGGGCCGGCAAGAGGCTTCCTTATATCGAAAACCTCGTCAATCTTGTTGTCATCGAAGACCTGGCCGGGGTAGGCATGGATGAGGTTCTGCGTGTACTGGTTCCCCGCGGCGTGGCCTATGCCAGGGTGAATGGCGGCTGGAAAAAGACCATCAAGCCGCAGCCGAAGAATATCGATGAATGGACTCATTTCATGCATGGTCCAGGGGGGAACGCCGTTGCGCATGACACGGTGGTGGGACCGCCGGAGCACCTGCAGTGGGTGGGGAGTCCGCGCTGGTCCAGGCACCATGACCGAATGGCCAGCATGAGCGCCCTGGTCTCGGCCAACGGGCGTATCGTCTATATCATGGACGAGGGCTCTCGTATCACGATCCAGACGCCGTCAAGCTGGAAGCTCATCGCCCGGGATGCCTTCAATGGGGTGATTCTCTGGAAACGCTCGATTGGAAAATGGCATCACCACCTCTGGCCGCTCAAGAGCGGCCCTACCCAGCTTGCCCGGCGGCTGGTCGCGATAGGTGACCGAATCTACGTGACCCGGGGCCTGATTGCGCCGCTGGAGGAAATCGATGCGGTCACAGGGAAAACCCTGCGTGTCTATGAAGAATCCGGCGCCACCGAGGAGGTTATCGTCTCCGATGGGCTGGTTCTCGCTCTTGCCAATGATGAGCTGACCCAATTGGCCGGTTATGTTCCGAAGTTCAATGTCGGGGACCAGAGACGTGTTCTCACTGAGTTCGTCTGGAATAAGAAGCCGCGTCGCGTCGTTGGTTACGAGGCGGGAACGGGCAAGAAGCTGTGGGAGCGGAACACGAGCGTCGCTCCACTGACCCTCGCCGCGGACAAGGGCGGGGTCTATTTTCACGATGGGCGGGAGGTTGTCTGTCTTGACAGGAAAACAGGTAAGGAACGCTGGCGGGCGGAGTCCTCCGGCCGGGGCAAGAACAGCAGCTTCAACTTCGGTCCCAAGCTGGTCGTTCACAAGGGGGTGGTCATCTTCGCTGCCGGCAATCGCGAGATGCGAGCCTTCGATACGGCCTCGGGGAAGCTGCTGTGGCAGGCCCCGCACGCCCGCGGCGGTTACCAGTCTCCCGAGGATCTGCTGGTTGTCGATGGCAAGGTCTGGTCCGCGCCGACCACCTCTGGCCGCGACTCGGGTCTTTTTACGGGCCGGGACCTGGCCACCGGTGAGGTGAAGGTCGAATTTTCTCCCACGGTAAAGACCTATTGGTTCCACCATCGCTGCTATGTCGCCAAGGCCACCGCCAATTTTCTGCTCACCTCACGCACTGGCATCGAGTTTGTCGATTTCAAGAAGAAGGACTGGGACATCAACCATTGGGTCCGGGGAGGCTGCCTCTACGGAATCATGCCCTCCAACGGGCTGACCTACGCGCCTCCGCATAATTGCGCCTGCTATCCCGAGGCCAAGCTCTACGGCATCAACGCCCTGGCGGCTGGCAAAGGGAACAGGAAGCCTCCCAGGGAGGTTCCCGCGGAAGGGCGTCTTGAGAGAGGGCTGGCCTGGGGGCAGGTTCCTGGGAGCGAGGCGCGTCCCGGCGACTGGCCGACCTATCGGGGTAATACGACCCGGACCGGCTACTCGGATACGGAGGTGCCGAGCGCAATCCGGCCCGCCTGGGAGGTGAAGCTTGGAGGGAAGGTGACATCTCCCGTTATCGCCGGTGGAAAGGTATTCATTGCTCGGGTCAACCACCACACGGTGCATGCTATAGATGAACGAACCGGCAGGCAGAGGTGGTTCTTCACCACTGGCGGACGGGTCGATTCTCCTCCCACGATCCACGATGGCCGAGTTCTTTTCGGGTGCGCCGATGGCTGGATCTATTGCCTGCGAGCCGTCGATGGCAAGCTGGCCTGGCGTTTCAGGGGCGCTCCGCGCGATGACAGGCTCATGTCCTTTGAGCAGCTCGAATCGGTCTGGCCCGTCCATGGCAGCGTGCTGGTCAAGGATAACTCGATCTATTGTGTTGCGGGACGCTCGAATTTTCTCGATGGCGGCCTGCGCTTTATCCAGCTCAATCTCTCCGGAGGCCTGGTGAAGGAAACCATTATCGATGACCGTGATCCCGGCACCGGTAAAGATATCCAGGACAGGATTCAGACTCTGCAGATGTCCACCGGCCTGGCGGACATTCTCTCGAGCGATGGCCAGTATATCTATATGCGCTCGCAGCAGTTCGACTCGGCTGGAAACCGCATCGGTATCGGTCCGCATTCCGGAGACGCCGCGAAGCAGGGAGCCGTTCAGAGTGGCAGCACCGCGCATCTTTTCGCGCCCATGGGCTACCTGGATGAAACCTATTTCCACCGCGCCTACTGGGTCTATGGACGAAGCTCCGCCGGAGGACACAATGGCTACTACCAGGCGGGGAAGTACGCTCCATCCGGCCGCATCCTGGTCTCTGACGGCAAGGATGTCTACGGCTTCGGACGCAAGCCGCAATACCTCAAGTGGACGACGACGATTGAGCACCAGCTCTTCTCAACCAGCAGGGAGCCGCCTCCCCAGGCCCTCAGCGAGGCGTCCTCGAGTCTGTTCAACAAGGCCGCCCGCCGCGGCGGCGGTTCGGGGATGATCACGATCCCTCTCAGCAAAAGTCTCAATCCGACCGGCAAGTCGCTCACCGTCGAGGCCTGGGTGAAGTCGGCCGGTCCCAACGGTGTCGTGATCGCCCGCGGGGGACCGTCCCAGGGCTACGCCCTGCTGCTGCAGAAGGGCAAGCCCCAGTTCAGCGTACGCTCCAGCGGCAAACTCTCGACTGTCACCGGGCCAGCCAGGGTCGGTAAGAAATGGGTACACCTCGTTGGCGTCCTGGGCGATGACAAGCAGCTCAGGCTCTATGTCGATGGCCAGCCCGTGGCGAAGGCCAGGGCTCTCGGCCCCCTGACCGGCAACCCTGCCCAGCCTACCGAGATCGGGGCTGACAACCAGACCGCTGTGGGTAACTACACGAGCCCTTACACCTTCAAGGGCATCATCGATGAGGTGCAGGTCTACTTCCGCGCCCTCAGCGGCGAGGAGGTGGCCGCGCGGCATTCCGCCACGGGCTCGACTCCGGACCCTGCGCTGATGCTCTCCATGTCCTTTGATAATGGTCACGCTATTGACGCTTCCGGGAACAAGAACAACGGAACCATCATCGGGGCCAAGGCTGTTGACGGGAAGTTCAAGGTCGGGATTCAGTTCGCCGGCGGAAAAGGTGGCGCGAAGAAACCTGCCGCGCGCGGTTCCTTCGTGCAGAGGAAGTGGGAGACCGATATCCCGCTTTATGCCCGGGCCATGGCGCTGGCCGGTAAGACACTGTTTGTCGCCGGGCCGCCTGACCTGATCGATGAGGAGGAGACCTTCAAGAAGATCATGGAGAAGGATCCCAAGGTCGCGGAGGAGCTCCTTCGGCAGAACGAGGCGCTGCGGGGAGAGCAGGGAGGAATCCTCTGGGTAGTTGACGCGGCCAGCGGAAAGAAGCTTGCAGAGGTCAAGCTGAAGTCGCTGCCTGCCTGGGATGGCCTTGCTGCGGCGAATGGCCGGCTGTATCTTTCGACAGTCGATGGCAAGGTGATCTGCTTCGGGAAGTGAGCGGTTTTTTCAGGCCGCGTTGTAGCCATCCTGGAGAGATTGCCAGTCGGTTGTCGTGAAGTGGAAGATCTCCTCCTGCCGGCGCCACTTGTTCAGCGAGCGCTCGAGGCGTTCGAGGTTGGCGTTCTTCCAGGGCCCTGGGTCTCTCATCTCGGCCTTGTCGAAGTCGATGAGAAAGATCTTTTCATTCTGGATGAGGATGTTGGCGGCGTTGAGGTCGCTGTGCAGAACGCCGTGATCGTGGAATTTCCTGATGGTGCCGCCCACCGCCCTCCAGCTCTTTTCCCCGATCTGAGCCTGCTGAAGAAGGGCGCTCAACGGTCTCGCGTCTTCAATCTCGTGGGTCAGCAGGTCTCCCCGGTAGAACCCGGCCCCACCGCAGAGGCGGATTGCGGCCGGCCGGGGCGCCGGTAGTCCTAACCCAGCCAGTTTTCCAAGAAGCTGCCATTCGAGATAGGGACGGCTGCTCTCCAGTGAGGCGCCAAGATAACGGTCAGAAATAACCTTTCCCAGCAGGCCTCCCCTGAGATAGTGACGCAGGACCAGCCTGTTGGAACCCCAGGTGAAAAAATAAGCCGAGCCTCTTCCTTCAGCCGTGGCGGTCACCACCCCGCTTTCCCGGAGGAACTCTGGATCGAAGAGGCTGGGCCAGATCTCGGGTGGGATATCTTCGATGGATCCATCGTAGACAATCTGCTCAGCGCCTCTCTGTAGCCGTAGCTCGTCGATAGCTTTCACTTCAGGTACCAGTTTGTCGGTTTGTCCGGGGTTCCTATCCCATCGCGGGTATTGCTTTTTCCACCCGAGAGCCTGTAATGAGAGCCATGAAACCATCTCTCCCGCTCACTCAACCACCCAAATCCATTTGTATCCTGAGGCTTTCGGCGATTGGCGATTGCACCCACGTGGTGCCGATGGTTCGCACTATCCAGAAGCACTGGCCCGGGACCGGGATCACCTGGATCATTGGTAAGCTGGAGGCTTCACTGGTTGGGGATATCGAGGGAGTAGAGTTTATCGTTTTTGACAAGAGCCGCCGCTTCAGGGCGCTCGTTGATCTGCGTCGCGCGCTCGCAGGCCGGAGCTTCGATGTCCTGCTGAACCTGCAGGTCGCTCTTCGCGCCAGTATCGTGAGTCTCTTCGTCAAGGCCCCTGTCCGTTTGGGCTATGACAGAGAGAGGGCCAGGGATGCTCAGCGGTTCTTTACCACTCACCGGGTTGAGGCCGTTGAGCGTCAGCATGTACTCGACAGCTTCTTTGAATTTACCCGGGCGTTGGGGCTCGAGGAGAGGGAGCTCGAATGGAACCTGCCGATACCTTCCGCTGCCCGGGAATTTGCGGCATCGAGATTCGACCGGGGAAGAGAGGTCCTCGCGATCAACGCTTCCGCCAGCAAGACGATTCGCAACTGGAGCGTAGAGGGCTACGCAGCTGTCGCCGATCATGCGGCCGCGAAGCTCGGTCTTGATGTCGTTCTAACCGGGGGGCCCTTGACGGCCGAGATCGAACTGGCCGAGGCCATCGAGAAAGCTGCCGACAGCAGGCTGCTCAACCTGGTGGGAAAAACCAGCCTCAAGGAACTGCTGGCAGTGATTGAGCGTGCCAGCGTCCTCGTGGCGCCCGATACGGGGCCAGCCCATATGGGGACGACAGTCGGGACTCCTGTCATCGGGCTCTATGCGGCCAGCAACCCCCTGCGCTCGGGCCCCTATCTGAGCCTCGAACATACCGTGAATAATTACGCGGAGGCTTTGCAGGCCGAGTGTGGGGCCAGGGTCGACGACGTGAGGTGGGGGACCCGGGTTAGATCCTCAGCCGCGATGGAGACCATCACGGTCGAACAGGTCATCGAGAAGCTGGAGTCGATTTTCAACTGAAATGGATCGATGGCGACAACCGGCCTGTTAGCTCCGAGAGAAGAGCCCGGAGCGTTTTGCGCCGCGAGCTTCGAGAGCCTTGGGCGGGCCGAGTATGACCTGGCCGATGACTGCCTGCCGCAGGGTGATGTTGCTGACGCCGAGAGCCGCCGGCAGGCTGCGTCTGCCTGTTCTCTGCCTTCGGGACTGGGTGCTCGTATGTACAGCGAGCTCTTCTCCGATCTCCAGGTCCTGTTGCCGAACCTGCGTCTCGGAAGAACTGGGCAGAGCGATACTGGTCTGGATATCCATGCTGTGGGGGTGGAGAACCTCCTCGCGCGGGTCGCGTATGGTGCCGGGAATCCGGTCTCCGGAGCGTCGCTTCTTTGCGGGTTTCGTAGCTCTCGCGGCCCGGGCGACAGCTTCCGCAGGGTTTCCTGGCTGGGTCGCGAGAACCTCGCTGTCCTGCAGGGCGGAGACACCTTCGAGTCCATCATCGCCGAAGTAGGCATCCTCCGGGTTACTGGCCCCGCTCTTCGGGACGCTGCCGGGGGGCCGCGCCTGCCGGGTAGCGATAGCTTCTTCGTTTTGACGAAGCTTCTCAAGAATATCGACAGCGGGGCTCTTCGGTCGGGCAACACGTCCACCCTGCTCCGGAACCTTCTTGCCCGAGGTGAGATTTTGCACGATGAAGCGAATGATCCCGCCGCCGAAGACGATCAGGAGGATGAGAAGCTGAATCCAGTCGATCTTTCCCGGCATCAGCTGGTGGCTCCATCGTTGCCATCATCCTCTTCATTTGAGAGGCTCTTTCTCATATCCGTGTCGGCCTGGATATTGCGAAGGTTGTAATAGTCCATGATTCCAAGGTTGCCGCTATTGAAGGCCCCGGCGATTGCCCGGGGGATCTCAGCCTCGGCGAGGATGACCTTGGCCTGGTTCTCCTTACCCAGCGCCTCCATCTCCTGGCCGCGGGCGACCGCGCGGGCTCGTTGGGCCTCCGCCTCGGCTTGCGCCCTGCGTTTTTCGGCTTCGGCCTGGTTGGCCATCAGCACCGCGCCGATGTTCTCCCCTACATCGATATCGGCAATATCGATCGAGACGATCTCGTAGGCGGTGCCCGCGTCGAGACCCGCATCGAGAACCTCCTGGGAGATCTTGCGGGGATTAGCTAAGACAGTCTTATGGCTTTCGGCCTGGCCAATACCAGAGACGATTCCTTCGCCGACTCGCGCGATGACAGTCTCCTCTGTTGCGCCTCCGACAAGTCTCTCGATGTTGGTACGGACGGTTACCCGGGCCTTGCACCTCAGCTGGATTCCATTGGCCGCGACGGCATCAACCGTCGGTTTGCCTGATTCCTGGCTCGGGCAGTCGATGACCTTCGGGTGGACGCTGGTCCTGACCGCGTCGAGAACATCGCGCCCGGCGAGATCGATTGCCGCGGCGCGTTCAAAGGTGAGCGCGATGTTGGCGCGATCGGCCGCGATCAGGGCGCGCACTGTAGCGGTTACGTTTCCGCGCGCGAGAACATGGGCCTGGAGCTTTGTGATGGAGACGGGAACACCCGCCTTGTGGGCCATCACCAGGACGTCGATGATCAGCCTCGAGTTGAGTTTTCGCAGGAACATCCCGACAAATTCAACAACCCCTACGGGGCAGCCGGAGGCCCTGGCTTGTAGCCAGAGGGAACCGAACTTGATGAAGAAGAAAAGAAAGAAGACGAAGACCAGCAGTCCGAAAAGACCGGCGATCATAAACCAATTATTTTCCATTACCCGACTCCTGTGATTGTTTCTCAGTCTCGGGCAGTTCTCTTACGACCACCCGGTTCCCACTGGTTTCTACTACTTTAATCAGTTTTCCGTTTTCGATAAAGCCGCTGGATGCGACCACGTCAACTCTCCTGCCATCGATCAGGGCTACGCCTGCCGGTCGGAGAGCCGATTTTGCCACGCCGGACCTTCCCATGATCTCGGCGAGGCCTTTGTCCACCGAGGTGAAGGCCTCCGAATCCTGGGTCTCCGTCAGGCTGATCCGTTTGAGCATGAAGGAGAACATGGAGATGACAAAGACAGCCGCCCCGATACCGGTCAGCGATCCCAGCAGGACCTTTCCCTGGTGGAAGAAGCTGTAGATTCCGAGGCTCAGCGCGGCGAGAGCCACTATGCCGATGATTCCTCCTGAGGGTATGAATACCTCCAGGAAGATGAGAGCTACTCCGATTCCCAGGAGGAGGCAGGCGAAGAAGGGGTCAGAGATGATGACGTCCATATTTTCTCCAGTCTAGCCTGTCTCTTCGATGCGTGAAACGACAATTCGGGTCGAGGTGTATTCCCGGATAACCACCCGCTCGCCTTTTTCAATAAACTCGCCATCTGCGACCACGTCCAGCGTCTGACCATCCCCAATCGAGATGATTCCCGCTGGGCGCAGCGGTGATTCGCAAATCCCGGCCTTGCCTATCAGGAGAGCATTTTTTCTGCGG
This sequence comes from uncultured bacterium, assembly GCA_913042995.1. Lineage (GTDB taxonomy): Bacteria > Planctomycetota > UBA8108 > UBA8108 > UBA8108 > UBA8108. The sequence goes on from CAJWMA010000060.1 coordinate 10,432, forward strand.
GAATCTTCAACTGTATCAGCATCGGGGACTCCCGTGATGGATGACTCGCGGCCGCCCCCACCGCTGACGCTGGCCGGTAGAAAACGCAGGGTTGCGAAGAACAGGGCCGCGGCTGCGCCAAGGCCGGAGGAGATCAGTGCAAAGGCTTCCTTGAGATTCAGCTGCTCCCCGCCGGGGATGGTTGTGCTGGGAACCATGATCATGACGAGACTGCCAAAGCAGAGGATCGCCCCGGCTATGGCGAAGATGGCTATTCCCGGCATCAGGCCGAACTCTAGTCCGATGAGGCCGAGCCCGACGAGAAAGAGCACGACCTCAAACCAGGTGGTGGTGGGCTCGAGTGAGCCGCTCTCGGGAAAAAAACCTCCGCTGACGAGCAAAGTGAAACACAGTATGGCGATGACCCCGGGAACCATGGTTCCGAGCATCTTCAACTCGATGGTGATGCCGAGGATGATGCCGAGCACGAGAAAGAACCGGGTCAGCGGGTGGTTCAGGAAATCAACCAGCCCCTGCCCGCTGAGATTCCTTTTCTTGATGGCGCCTCTGCCGACGACAAAGACAGATTCTTCAGGCAGGGCTACGTTCATCTCGAGCAGGAGGCTCTTGTAGCGGTCATCGCCGGACTCGATCCCGCGATAGCGGACCCAGTCGTATTCAAAGGCCTTCGCCTGGTCCAGGGTGAGCAGTTCGTCTCTGCTGAGAATTTTTTCGGCCGCGTGGTATTCACTCTTTCGCTCGACCGGGTCCGAATTGTTCAGGTCGGCCTGGTACCAGAAGACATAGCGGCCTGCCGCGTTTGCCGCCCGACGGCGAAGGGAATAGACCGTTTCCCTGGCCGGCATGACCGTCAGGCCGGCAAGAAGCTGGGAGCGTTTTCTTCGTTCACTGTACAACTCGACAGCCATCCTCGCCTTTTCCCGCTCTTCAACGGAGCCTGGCTCCGCCGCGCCGGCTCCTAATTTTGATTTGGGTCCCATCGCGATTTCCCGGCAGGCCAGCGCTGGTATGACCGCTGCGCCTGTGGCTTCCGCCCCATCGGGGATGAAGGCTACTGTTGTCTTATTGCGGAGCTCGCTGAAGATATAGTCGCCCAACTCGATGGCGGCATCGTGGGACCCTCCTGAGCTGCTGATCTCAAAGATGACCCAGTTGATGGTTGGCTCGCGTTCCAGCCATGATTTTACCTTGGAGATGGTGCTGGAGCTCTTTTTCGAGTCGATGAGGCCATCTACCGGCACGATGAGGAGCTTGTCATCGATGGCGGCGCTCTCGTTGTTCTGTCCTCGCAGTTCCCGGCCTGAAAACAGCGCCAGCAGCGCGGCCGCGACAAGAGCCAGCGGGCGCCATTTTTCCGGATGGGTACCGGAGATCGGATGGGTCTGCAACTGCCTGGAATTCACTTAACTGTTTCCCACGGAAAAACTTGTGAAGAAAGCACAAGAACGAAAACTGATTCTCGACTTTCAGAAGCCATCCTGTCAAAAGAAAAGACCCCGGTCGACCGGTCAATCACCCGGTGTGAGGTATACCGACTCAGGAAGTTTTCCCCGCGGCTGAACTACCCCGATGGCGGCGGCGCAGTGGTAGCCGAGTTCGTGGAGCGCCTCGATGCAGTGGTCGGCCTTCTTCGCGGGAACGCTTGCAAGGAGCCCTCCGGCTGTCTGGGGATCGAAGATCAGCGGGTAGCGAGTTCTTTCCGCGGCCTCCCCTGCGTTGGCGATCGCGCGGCGCAGGCGCAGGTTCTGCGGCTGCAGGGTGCTGAATATTCCCTTGGCGACCGTCTCGATGGCTCCCTCTAACAGGGGGATCTTATCGAGGTCAAGCTCGACATCGACCGTCGATGCCCTGGTCATCTCAACGAGGTGACCCAGAAGTCCAAATCCGGTGACGTCGGTGCAGGCGGTCGCCCCGTGCTCATGGAGGCAGGCTGCCGCATCCTGATTACCCTGGAGCATGGAGGCCAGGGCTCCGGCTATCCACCTTCCCTTTGCCGCCAGGCGCATGTCCGCCGCGAAGAGGGTGCCTGTGCCGAGAGCTTTTGTCAGCAGGATGCGATCGCCGGTTCGCATGCCGCTCTTTTGAAGGATTTTCTCTGGATCGATCAGGCCGTTGATGGAGAAGCCCAGGGAGAGCTCGCTGCCTTCGCTGCTGTGGCCTCCCACCAGGGAGGTTCCGGTCTCGGCAAAGGTTTCCAGCGCGCCTCGCAGCATCTGTTCCAGGAGGTCCTCAACTTTTTCCTCGGGTCCGTAGGGGACCGTGGCTACGGCCAGGGCGGATTGAGGCGAGGCTCCCATCGCGAAGATATCTCCAAGGCTATGGTTCGCGGCGATTTTTCCGAAGATATAGGGGTCGTCGACGATGGCCCGGAAGGAGTCGATGGTCTGCACCAGCACCTTGCCCCTTGGTGTCCTGGTGACCGCGGCATCATCGGGAGCGTCGAGCCCGATGAGTACATCTTTTCGTTGGACGGGAGCAAGCCTGCCGATGACCCGGGAGAGCACCGTAGCTCCCACCTTGGCTCCGCATCCGCCGCAGCGCATGGCTACGGCGGAGAGCTCTTCGAGCGTTTCTCGTGAAGCCAGTCCAGCCGGAACATCAAGCTCAGCTCGGGTGGTCATGGCGGGGAGGGAGTTGTATTTGCGCATAAAGCGCCGGTCGATCAGATCCTTTATCTTCCACACCAGGCCGCCGTGGATGCACCATTCACCCTTTGAGGCTACGGCCTTCTTGTCGCCCGTACTGATCAGGCTGAGGAACATACGCTGAGGGATGAAGGGCTTCAGCTTTCTCGACAGGAGCGCATTGCGAAGATTTTTAGCTAACGGCATTCCCTGGCGGACTGCGAAAACGCCGGCCTTGGGTCTCGGATGGTCGATGACGGCCGCGATATCGCCGGCGGCGAAGATGTTTTTATGAGAGGGAGAGTTGAGGCAATCTGTGACCTTTACGAAGCCGTCTTCGTCGACATCCAGCCCGGCCTCCCCAGGCCAGGATGGGGCGGCCGCATCTGTCACCCAGAGGGTTTCATCCAGCGGCACCTCCATGCCGTCCTCTCGGAGCAATCTTCCATCGCTTACGGATTCGACTCGATTGCCGGGATAGAGCTGTACTCCCCTGTCCTTCAGCAGCCGCTCAAAGTACTCCCTGACCTTGTAGTTGTGGGATGAAAGGATCTCGGGCTCTGAATAAAAGAGATGAAACTCAGGCTCGAGTTCAATCTTGTCTGCCTCTCCAAGCAGTTGTTTCAGGGCATACTGGATGGCGAGGGTGATCTCCACCCCGCCGGCACCCGCTCCTACCGTGCCTATTCTAAGTGGCCGGTCAGCTTCGAGGACCCTGCTCTTGAGCGTTTCCCAGCGACTCACGAAATTACTGATCGGCTTAACAGGCACCACCTCGTCTTGCGCATTGGCTAACCGGGGGGTTGAGCCGATATTGATCGAGAGAAGGTCGTAGGGGACCGCGGGCCGTTTCGCGCAAATTACCTTTCGATTTTCCGTGTCGATGCCGACAGCGGAGTCGTGGTAGAGCCGCGCGCCGGCGAATCTGCACAGGGGGCCAAGGTCGATGTGGGCCTCATCGAAATCGTAGTGTCCAGCGATGAAGCCAGGCAGCATTCCCGAATAGGGGGTGTGTACGTCCCGGGTCAGCAGGGTCAAGCGGACACCCGGAATGGGGTCCATGCCGAACATCTTGAGAACGGCGATGTTGCTGTGTCCTCCGCCAACAAGCACGAGGTCCTTGATGATCGGGATGCTCGGTTGATTCATTTGAATGGGAGGCGGTCTGGGGCGCGCTGGCTCTGGCGTCCTTGGTTAGTTTTTTCCATTCAGGGGATCCTCCCTGAAACGGAAGGGCGAGCCGCCCATGAAATCGGTGCTTTCGATCGTGGGACACCAGTATTTCTCTACATGCTCGACAACCAGGTCCGTGCCCCGAAAATGATTAACAAAGGGCTTCTTCTGGGAGTTGTACATCGTATCGGTCATGTCGCGAATGAGCAGAACGTTCTTTCCTACGTTGACCATCTGCCGGATCGCGAACGGTCTGCCGAGAACGCACATATTGAGATGCACGCCCATCAGGATCACGTTGTCGATTCCTTTTTCGCTCAGCAGGTTGTAGGTCTCCTGCCCGTTGTCGGTGATGGCGTCGGGTTCCCTGATGTCGATGGTTTTGATCTGGCGAGTCCAGGGAGGGACGATTTCGCACTTTTTTTCGCAGTCGCAGCCCATGTCGGAATCATCGATCGGCATGGCCGGCTCGCGTTCATCCTGGGGCCAGCACCAGGCTGTCCCCCACCGTTCTTTCCTGGAGAGCTCTACCGGGGCTCTGGAAAAGGCCGAAGCTATGGCGCGTTTGCGTTGCGGGGTTTCCTTGTAGAAATCAACGCAGGTACTCGGGGCATGAATGATCTGGATACCCAGGCTCCTGGCTCTTCCAGCCAGCTGGTTCATCGCCGGGGCCATCTCCGCCACCCTCGCCTCTGCTCCCTTGCACCAGTGACGGTCCCACATATCGCAGATCACCAGCGCCGTTTTTTCAGGAGCCCATTGGATTGTCTTGAGGACAGGTCTGTGGCTGCCGTTTTTCTCGTTCGTGCCGGGAGCCCGCTCCATGGAGCGGGTGTGCAGTTCAAGCATAGCTGTCTTGTCCGCGGGTGAGTTCGCGCAGCCGGCGCTCAAACCGGCCAGGGATATTGTGAGAATGAAAATGGCGTGCCGGGTCATGTTCTTGACTCCTGCGATTGTTGATTCGCCTGGGTATGAATACTGTCAGGGCTATAGGATATCCCGTTGGGCGTTCGGGTTCCACAGTCGCAGGGGAGTGTAGCAGGCTGGAAACGATCCCTCGCTTGTCTCTCTCTTCGGGGGGCGGTCGCGGCAGGGTTTCTATTTGCCGGTATCAGGCCAGGATTCCCTTGATGACCTTTCCATGGACATCGGTGAGGCGGAAATTACGCCCCTGGTACTTGAAGGTCAGTTTTTCGTGATCGACTCCCAGCAGGTTCAGGATCGTCGCGTGGAAATCATGAACGTGTACCGGATCTGCGGCGATGTTGTAGCAGAACGGGTCGGTTTCTCCGTAGCTCGTTCCTCCCCGTACTCCGCCGCCTGCCATCCAGAGCGAGAAACACCTTGGATGGTGGTCGCGGCCGAAGTTGCCGGAGAGCTTTCCCTGGCAGTAGTTGGTGCGTCCGAACTCACCTCCCCAGATGACAAGGGTGTCTTCGAGCAGCCCCCTGCGTTTGAGGTCCATCACCAGGGCGGCGGAGGCCCGGTCGGTTTCCTTGCATTGGCCGGCCAGGCCTTTGGCAGGCCGCCGTGCTGATCC
>CAJWMA010000061.1 GCA_913042995.1 uncultured bacterium
CGCGAAGCAAAGCCAGGAGGATGCCCGTTCAGGCCTATTGTCCCGTCCAACCTCCGAGGTCATCCACCAAAGACCTCCTGCAAGGCGGCTCGCATAACCTCCGGGTCGGGATCGACTCCGGTCCAGTACCTGAACCCCACCACGCCCTGGTTCACCAGCATGCCCAGCCCATCGAGGACCGTACAGCCTCTCTCGGTCGCATCCCGAACAAGACGTGTCCTGGGCGGATTCGGAATGACGTCCGCAACCACCATCCCTGGCTCAAGGGTCTCGATATTTAAGGGGACCCGAGCATCGACATCGGGAAAGAGCCCGATGGAAGTCGCGTTGACTACGATATCTGTCCCGGAGGGAACGGAGAAATCACCATCCCATGGAACGAAAGACGCCTCCACCCCAACCTTTTCGACAAGCAGATCCGCCAGCTCCTGGCCCCGCTCCACCGTCCTGTTAACGATAGTAAAGCCGACCGCGCCGGCCAGTCCCATCTCTACACCGATGGCCCGGGCGGCTCCTCCTGCTCCCAGGATGACGACCCGCTTGCCCGCGGGATCCGTGACCTCCCGCACCGACTGGACAAAGCCCTTCCCATCGGTATTTTCACCGACCAGCTCATCTCCTTCGCAGACGATACAATTCACCGCCCCCATCATCGCAGCCGACTCTCCAAGCCTGTCGAGATGCTCAATCACGGCCACCTTGTGGGGAATCGTACAATTACCGCCGCGGAAATTCATAGCCCGCATGCCGGTAACGGCATCCGCGAGATCTTCGGGCTCGACCTCGAGCGAGAGATAGCGCCAATCGAGACCGTGATGGGCGAAGGCCTTCTCAATCATGTACTGGGTAGGATTTTCGGCGATCGGCTTGCCGAAGACCGCCACCAGCTCCTGCTTGAAATTCCATTCTTTTGGCATGATATCACTCCGGGAAACATCTCTGGGGTAACCGACCATTGGGCTGGGCAGGTTACCAAGCAGAGACTCCTTTGAAAAGGCCAACTGGCCGATCAGGCGATGAGCTCTGTGATGGCCTCGCCCTCGGCGATCACCAGCGGCCGGTCCTGCGTATCGTAGACCTCTGTCGCGGGATCGATCCCCATAAGCTGGAATACGGTCGCGGCGAGGTCATCCGGCCTGACCGGATCCCGGCTCGGATAGGCTCCTGTTGAGTCGGAGGCCCCGTGGACATAGCCGCCCTTGACCCCGCCGCCTGCCAGCAAAGCCGAATAGCATTGCGGCCAGTGGTCCCGGCTCTTGTTCGCGTTGATCTTGGGCGTTCGGCCGAACTCTCCCATCCAGACCACCAGGGTGTCATCGAGGAGCCCCCTGTCATCCAGATCATCGAGCAAGGTTGGGAGGGTCTGCTCGGTGATCGGCAGATGCCGCTTCTCGATGATCGGAAACATCCTCGTATTGTCAAATCCGTGGGTGTCCCAACCGCCGGAGGTCGCGCTCCTTCCGCCGATGGTTGCGTCGAAATAGACTGTAACGAAGCGCACCCCCGCCTCCACCAGGCGGCGGGCCAGCAGGCACCCCTGGCCATAGGTATGACGGCCGTAGCTCTCTCGAACAGCCTCCGGTTCCCGCGAGATGTCGAAGGCGTCTCTCACCCTGGTCGAGCTCAGCATCTCCAGGGCCTTCTTGTAGTAGTCATCAAGACCCTTCGCGGAGGCTGAATACTCGAGAAGCCTGGACTGCGAATCGATCAGCTTCTGCATCTCTCTTCTTCTCTGCAGCCGCTCAAAGGAGAGACCTGCGGGCAGGCTGAGTTCTGGCAGCTTGAAATTCTTGCTGTTCGGATCCTCCGCGATAAAGAAGGGGTCATGGGCCTTGCCCAGGAAGCTCGCCCGCTGTCCGGGAGTAACCGACCCATCGGATATCACGTGAGGATAAGAAACGAAGGTCGGCAGCTCACTCTTGAGCGGAGCCACCTTGTCGACAACCGAACCGTAGGCCGGATAGAGGCTGAGCGAATCTCGAAGTCTCTGGTCATCTCTGGGTGGAGCGTGCCCGGTGAGCGCGTAATAGGCCGCCGAGTTGTGATTCTTCATGGTGTGGTGCATGCTCCGAACCAGGCAGATGCGGTCCATCTGTTTCGCCATTCGCGGCAGGTGCTCGCTCACCGGAAGCCCCGGAACAACACTCTTGATGGGCTTGTGCGGCCCACGAATTTCAGCCGGGGCGCCGGGCTTCATATCGAATGTATCGACATGACTCGGCCCGCCAAACTGGAACAGGAAGATCACCGACTTGGCCTTGACCTGCGGTGCCGCCAACGCGGCTGTCTCCTCAGCTCTCAGGAGTCCCGGAAGAGTAAGGCCAAGCATCCCCAGGCCGCCGGCACGGAGCAAGCTGCGGCGACTGATACCCGCTGTCTCGAAATCACCGCAGGTTCCCGGAACTCCCCGCGCCAACAACCGTTCCCGATCTTTGCGATTCATACCTGTTTCTCTACCTGCGAAGCAGGAACTCCTTGGAATTTACCAGCGCCCAGGCCAGGTCTTCGAGGGCGGCCCGTCCTCCCCCGGCTGAGGAGAAGAGCCTCCTGGCTGAAGCGGTCTCGATCTCCGATGGCGGACGCCCGAGCGCGCTCCAGTAGAGCTCGCTGACCAGCTCCAGCTCGTCCAGACCGGAATCGGCGAGAACACCAAGCCTGTTGTCACCGCTCGATATCATATCGTGAAGCATAGGCCCGCTCACCAGGTGAAACGCCTGGGCAAGATGGGTCTGCGACATTCGCTCGCACTCACAGGTCAACATCCTGTCAGGCTTGCCGAACAGCTTGAGAAAGACGTCGGCGCTGCTTGGCTTCTTGTACCGGGGAAGGATCGCGTTCGTTCCCGGGAGCTGCACAGCGCGAATTCCCCGCGGATAGCCGTTGAAGGAAGGACTGACTCCAATCACCTGCGCGAGACCATCCACCAGCTGTTCCGCATCAAGCCGACGGGGAAGAACCCTCGCGAAACCGGTCTCTACCTTGCCGTTTGAATCCACAGGGACGGAGCTCAACTGGTAGGCGCTCGAATTCATAATCAGCCGAATCACCTTCCTGAGTTCAAAGCCGCCCTCCTCCAGCTCCCTGGCAAGCCGCCCGAGCAGTTCGGGGTGGCTGGAAGGATTCGTGGCGCGAAAATCATCTACAGGATCAACAAGCCCCTTACCCATGAGGTTGAACCAGATCCGGTTGGCGAGCGACCGCGAAAAAAACGGGTTTCCCCTGCTCGTCACCCAGTCAGCGAGGAATTCAAGCGGGTCATCCTTCTCACCCGGGCTTCCAGTTTTCGTACCAAGCAGGAGAGGAGCGACTCTCTTGCCATCCCGCGGATCCTTCAGCTCGCCTTCGCGCGCGATCCACACCACCTGCTCGCCAACGAAGGCATTCTTGTCTAATCCATCACGGCGCTTGTTCTCAAACACCTTGTAGCGCACACGGGAGAACAGCGCGGCCCAGCCGTAGTAATCATCCTGGGTCCACCGCTCGAAGGGATGGTTATGACACTTGGCGCAGGCGAGTCGCACGCCGAGAAAGACCTGGGCCGTATTCTCCGCCCTCTGAAGAACATCCCTGTTTGCCCTGAGGTAATTGGCGGGAGGATTCCTGTACGTGCTGCCGCGGGCGGTCAGGATTTCCCGGGCAAAGACGTCGAGGGGTTTCCCCGAGGCGATACTCTCGCGAATCCAGCGCTGGAAGACCTGCACCCCTTTTCGATCGAGAACCTTCTCCTCGTTGCGCAGCAGATCGCCCCATTTCAGCGCCCAGAAATCGGCGAAGCCAGCGGTCGCGAGCAGCTCGTCAATCTTGCGCGCTCTCTTTCCGGGCCCCGCGGCCGAGATGAAGGCCCTGGCCTCATCAGAGGTGGGCAGCCGACCGGCAAGATCGAGGGTCGCGCGGCGCAGGAAGACCGTATCGTCGCAGACCACCGAGGAATTCAGGCGCAGGCGTTTGAGCTTACCGAAGATGGCCTTATCGATAAAATTCTTCTCCAGCGGACCGCGCCACTCATAGCCTTTCCCCGAGGGGACGAAGGCGACCCGCACCGGCTCCTGCCGTCCGAGATACCTGACCAGGACAGTGCTCTCGCCGAAAGCGGACCGACGGACAAGCCCCCTGGAAGACACCTCCACGGTATCTCCAACAGGTTCATAGACCGCGAATTCGCTCACATCTTTCCTCGTCCCATCAGAAAAGACCGCGTGGACACGGACCTGCAGCTCGGCAACCGGATCGACAAGAACCTCGAGCTCCTTACCCGGGCTGACCTCCAACCGCTCGAGCTTCGCTGAGCGGGAGTCCGGACCGGGAGCGCCTGAGCGAATCCAGTTCCTGAGGATTTCAAAAGGAGCGTCTCCCGCCCTGAAACGTCTTCCGCCTTCGTGAGAAACCTCCGCGGCAGGCTTGAGAAGTATGAGGCTCTTTTCGGGTATCACCCGGTCAATACGGCGCCCCCGGGGCCCCCGCGTAAGAGCCCTGTAGTCAAAGGCCGGGTCCTGACCGCGCAGCGAGAGCTTGAACCCGCCCTTGCCGCTGCGGTTGCCGTGGCAGGTCCCCTGGTTGCAGCCAGCCTTGGAGAGAACCGCCATGACGTCACTGGAAAAATCGACGGCGCCTGCATCCGCCCCGCGGAGGGAGGCGCCGCCAGGCTGCGACCATCCCCACATGACCCCCAACAACAGGAAAAGAATCTGGCTTCGCATCGGCTGGTTCACTCACGCCTTGGGACATCGACCGGTTCTCACGGCCCAGGAGGCAGATCTCAATGGCCAACCCGGCCACCTGGACATCGGACGCTCTCTATTATAGTTAGACCCCGCCCGGTAACAACCGGATAGGTTTGCCTGCGGCAACAAGAGCAGCTAACCTATGCGCCGCTTGAAAAAAAACCAAATCCTCCTATTCACCCAGAAGCCGGGACGCACGGTCCTCGCCATGACGCTGCCGGTGCTTGGCACGGCCATCGCGGAGCCGCTGACGTCCCTGGCTGATACCTGCTTCCTGGCCCGGCTAGGCTCGACGCCCGTAGCCTCACTCGGAATCGCCACGTCCATCCTCTCGGGCTCCTTCTGGATCCTGAACTTCATCGGCGTCGGAATTCAGACCCTCGCCGCCAACGCCGAAGGCGAAGGTGACAGGGATCTCCTGCAGAAGCGCGGCGCAACGGCGCTTCTCATGGCCGGCCTGCTGAGCATCATCATGGCGGCCCTGCTGCCCTTTCTCGACTCAATCGCAGGGCTGATGGGAGCCTCAGGAGAGCTGCAGGCGACGACAGTAGACTACATGCGCATTCGGCTGCTTGGAGCCCCCGCCGTCCTGGTGGGTTTCGCTGCCTTTGGCATCCTGCGAGGCATCCAGGACATGCGGACACCTCTTTACATCTCGGCTGGGATCAACGCGCTCAACATCATCCTCGACCCACTGATGATCTTCGGCATGGGTCCCTTTCCCGAAATGGGGGTCGCCGGAGCGGCCTGGGCCAGCGTGATCAGCCAGTGGCTTGGCCTCGCCTGGGCCTTTACGGCTGTGCGAAAAAAGATCGGCTTCCGCCCGGTCCTCCACCGGCCCACCCTGGTGTACCTGCTCTCTACGGGAAGAGACATGTTCATCCGTACAGGATCTCTGAACGTCTTTCTCGCTCTCGCAACCCGTACGGCCACGCTTGCCGGCACCCAGACAGCCGCCGCCCACCAGGGCATACGGCAGGTGTGGTTTTTCACCGCCCTGCTGCTGGACGCGTACGCAGTCGTCGGCCAGAGCCTGGTAGCCTATTTTCTCGGAAAGGGAGACCGCGCCATGGCAAAGAAGGCGGCAGCCTTCACCATGGGCTGGAGCATCGTAAGCGGCTTCTTCATGACCGGTGTTCTGCTGGCAATCAAGGGGCCGGCCTCTGCCCTGTTGATGCCGCCGGACGCGTTGACGCTGATCTCCGGAGCCTGGATCATCAGCTGCCTTTGCCAACCGCTCAACGCCCTCTGCTTTGCCACGGATGGCGTCCACTGGGGAACAGGCGACTACGGCTTCATGAGAAACGCCGTTGTCGTTTCCACCGCGGCCGGCATCGCCGGACTCTATCTGATCGACCCCGAAAGCCCTGACTGCCTCGCCCTGATCTGGCTCGTCTGCGTCGGAACGATCATCTTACGTGGGATCCTGGGGTTCCTGAGAATCTGGCCGGGCTTCGGCCGGGCACCACTACGCACGCGGCGTGACACCTGATTTACTCCTCATTTTCTGGACAGGACATCGTCTCTGTGGTCCGATGCTTTTCGGATGGTTCCGACAGCCGCTGGAGAACAAGATCGCTTCATGATGACAGGCAACCTCGCAGATTCGATAGCAAGTACCCGCAGGAGCTTCCTGGCCACCTCGGCAAGCGGACTGGGAACGCTCGGGCTTGCCCACCTGCTCCAGGAACAGGGGCTGCTTGGCGCTGAGGGAGAGGGAGGCCTGCCCGCATCTCCCCTGGCCCCCCGGCTGCCGCACTTCGCTCCCAGGGCCAAGAACTGCATCTTCCTGTTCATGGCCGGAGCCCCGAGCCAGCTCGATCTCTTCGACCCCAAGCCCAAGCTTGATGAACTGCACGGCAAGCCTCTTCCTGAATCGATGACGAAGGATGTCCGCTTCGCCTTTATCAAGAAGAAGACCGCCGTGCTGATGCGAAGCCCCCGCAAGTTCACTCGCCACGGCCAATGCGGAATGGAGCTCTCGGATTTCCTTCCACACATCGGCAGTTGCGCCGACGACATAGCACTGGTCAGATCCATCTACTCCGAACAGTTCAACCATCATCCGGGCCAGCTCATGATGAACACCGGAGTGGCGCGGTTTGGAAACCCCAGCGTTGGTTCCTGGCTGAATTACGGACTCGGGTCTGAGTCGAAAAACCTTCCCGGCTACGTGGTCCTCACCGCCGGGAGAGGTTCCAGCGGAGGAACCTCGAACTGGACCAGCGGTTTCCTTCCTTCCGCCTACGCGGGGGTCCTCTTCCGAAGCAAGGGCGAGCCGATCCTGAATCTCGACAACCCTCCCGGGCTGGGGCCGGACCTCCAGCGCGCCAGCCTCGACGCCCTGAGAGATCTCAACAGCAGGCGCTACGCGGAAACTCTCGATCCTGAGATCCAGAGCCGCATCGCCTCCTACGAGCTTGCCTTCCGCATGCAGAAATCCGCTCCCGAGCTCATTGATCTTCGGGACGAAACCAGGTCGACCCTGGACATGTATGGAGTCGGCAGGAAGGACCTTCCAAACGCCGGACGAGGCGGCGGGAAGAACGTCTTTTCGAACTTCTCTACCAATTGCCTGCTGGCTCGGCGCATGGTCGAACGAGGCGTCCGATTCGTCAATATTTACCACGCCTCCTGGGACCATCACAGCAACCTGGAAAAAGAGCTCCGCTACAATGCGACCATGGCGGACCAACCCGTAGCCGCGCTCATCAAGGACCTCAAGCAACGGGGTCTTCTCGATGACACCCTGGTGGTCTGGGGGTCTGAATTCGGAAGGACCCCTCTTGGAGAAAACCGCGGCGGACGCTCAGCCAATACCGGACGTGACCACCACCCCTTCAGCTTCAGCATCTTCATGGCTGGCGGAGGAATTCGCGGCGGGCAGGTCATTGGCGAAACAGATGAGGTCGGATGGCACGCGATCAAGGAGCGCATGCACGTCAACGACTTCCATGCAACCCTCCTGCATCTTTTCGGGTTCGACCATGAGCGGCTCACCTATCGTTTCAAAGGACGCGACTTCCGCCTGACTGATGTTGCCGGCAAGGTCGCGAACAAGCTCATCTCCTGACCCCGGAGAAGATATCACCATGAGAGCCACTCACCTCCAGCCGACCAGGGTCCGGGCCGCAGCGGCGGCGCTGCTGCTTTGCCTCCTCTGCCTTCCAGCCTCCGCCGCTGAGTTGACAGCGAAAACCGCGGCCCTGGTGGACAAAGTCATGGCGGCGGAGATGAAAAAACAAGCTCTTGTCGGAGCGGCCCTCGGAGTCATCCTGGATGGAGAGATCGCCTACCTGAAGGGCTACGGCCTGGCTGACCGGGAGGCCGCGGTGCCCGTCACCCGCAAGACGCTCTTTCGCTGGGCCTCGATCTCCAAGTCCGTGACCTCAATCGCAGCGATGCAGCTTTACGAAAAAGGACTGCTCGACCTGGGCAAAGACGTCCGGACCTACGTCCCTGAGTTCCCCGACAAGAAGGCTCCCATCACCCCCCGCGACCTTCTCTGCCACCAGGGCGGGATTGTGCATTACACCAATGGAGAGCTGATCCGAACCCAGCGGGAATACGAAACGGCGAACCCCTTCGAGAGCGTGATCCTGGCGCTTGACACCTTCAAGGAGTCGCCGCTCGTCAACCAGCCCGGCGAGAAGTTCTCCTATACGACCCATGGCTTTATTCTTCTCAGCGCGGCGATCGAGAGGGCCGGCAAGGAGAAGTTCGCCTCGCAGGTCAAAAACAGGATTATCCTGCCGCTGGGAATGACAACCATGCAACCGGACTACCAGTGGAAAACCATTCCCAACAGGGCCGTGGGTTATCTCAAAAAGAAGGGGAAGGTTGTCCCCTCCACGAATACCGACGTCAGCTGGAAGCTCGCAGGGGGAGGCTACATCTCCAACATTGACGACCTGGCGATCTTCGCCAGGGCCCTCATCAGCGGCAAGCTGGTCAAGCCGGAGACCGAGAAGCTCATGTGGGCTCCGCAAAAACTGAAGAACTCCAGGCCAACCACCTACGGTTACGGGTTCTCCATTCGAGGCATGGGCGATGAGCTGCAGGTAGCCCACAGCGGCGCGCAGGAGAAGACCCGTACCCGGATGGTCATCTTTCCGAAAAAACGCTTTGGGGTTGTTGTCATGTCGAACTCTGAACACTGCGATTCCAGGAAGCTCGCTGGCGTTTTCGTCGATGCCTTCGCAAAACTTTCCGGAAAAAAAACGGGAAAGACCAGCCGAATTGAGCCAGGCAACCGGCCCTTTCAAAAGCGAGCCCGGGCGCGACTTGCGAGTGTCCACGGGCCGGCTGAACGGCCATGACTGGAAAATCGCCCCAGGAGCCGCTGCCGGAGGCCTTCTCCTGGCTGCAGGAGGCTCCCTTTTTCCAGGCGGGACTCCAGGGATATTCGGACGCGGCCATGCGCATCATCTCGAGGAGACACGGCAGCCCCTATTGCGTGACGGAGGCCATGCCCGACCAGTTCCTCAACAACGGCGGGAAGGGGCTGAAGGATGCCGAACTGGACCCGGAAGACCACCCTATCGCCGGACAACTCATGGGTTCCAACCCGGCCAACATGGCGAAGGCCGCCGGGATTCTGCTCGAGCTCGGCTACGATGTCATCGACCTGAACATGGCCTGTCCCGTCAAACGACTCAGGAAAAATATTCGTGGCGGACATCTTCTCAACAGACCTGAAGAGGCCATAGCGATCCTTCGAGAGGTCAGGCAGGCTGTTGGATCCTCGGCCCCGCTGACCATCAAGCTCAGAAGAGGTTTTGACGACGAGCAAGGTTCGGAAAAGGACTTCCTACGAATCCTGGAAACAGCCATCGAAGAGGATTATTTCGGGGTGACCGTACACGGCCGTACCGTTCTGCAGAAATACGAGGGGCCGTCCCGCTGGAGCTTTCTCAGAAAGCTCACCCGGAGCTACCCCCAGTACAGAATCATGGGCTCAGGCGACATCTTCACTCCTGAGTCCATATTCGAGATGATCGCGGAAACCGGCGTCGCAGCCGTCTCGGTTGCCAGGGGCGCCATCGGTAACCCCTGGATCTTCCACCAGGCCCATCTCCTGCTGCAAGGCAAGGAGCCCAGGGCGCCGGCGGTCGAGGAGCAAGGCTCCGTCCTCAGAGAACACTTCGAGCTCTGCGGCCGGTTCCATCCGGAAAACAGGACCCGGAACCTCATGAGGAAATTTGGAATCAAGTTCTCCAGGCACCACCCCGAACCGGAAACGGCCGAGAAAGCCTTTATCGACTGCCGTACGATCGAAGACTGGTGGAGGGTCCTCGAAGATCTCTACGAAAACACGCAGGCCGGCCACAAGGCCGTCCCGCCGTCTTCCTGAAAAGGTTTCGAAGAGGACGTCTCAGGGAGCCAGCTTCACCTTGTCGGTCGGGAAATCATCCGGAATCGGAATGGTCACCTTGCCGGTGGCGGCCCACTCGGAGCCTCGACACATCACGGTCTGAAATCCGACACACCGAATCGAGTCTGTCGGATCGACATGACCCATAACGGTTGTGAACACCTGCCCCTTTCCATAGGGTACTGTCCAGATCATGGGCTCGTGGGCACCAGTCCCTCCCGTTTTCTTGTCGGACCAGGCGGTAGCCAGCAGGTTCAGCTTGGCGGGGCCTCTCTGGCCATGATAGAGCTCATCCCGGGCATGCATCCATTTCCTGGGCATCCCCTTCATCACCGGGTGCTCGGTATCGCGAACAATGATCTCAAAAGGATGCTGACGACCGTGGCCCGCCCCGGGCCCCTTCCCGGCGGGAGTGATGACGGTCTTGCCTGAATCATCGACGGTGAGTCGATCCCCGTACTTGTTGTTCCGCCAGCCAAGCGCGATCATCTTGTTGTACTCTTTCCAGCCACCAAAGGCGTTGTTCGCCGCGTGGACAATCACCAGCCCTCCGCCTCCGCTGACAAAATCCTCAAGCCCCTTGTTCACAGGCGCCGGCCAGGGTTGCCCGTTGTAATTACTCAGCACAACGTCAAATTTGGTGAAGTCCGGACGGAACTTATCCCAGTCCTCCTTCTTCTTCCCGCCTGGAGGCGTGGTTACCACCTCGACGACAAAGCGGCCCGTCGACTCGAGCTTGGCCTTCATCGGAGGGGTCATAGCCCGCCAGTTATGGTTGTTCTGACCATCGATGATCAGCAGACGCAGCTTGTCCGCCGCGTCCACCGAGGTACACAGTAAAAAGGTCGCAATGGCAAGCGACAGCAGTTGGTGGAATGAACGGATCATCCTTCTATACCTCTCTGAAAATAGAAAAGGGCCGGGTTGCCTGTCAGCCTATGTGGAAGGACAGTCTAGACCCTGCCACCTCGATGCACAAGGCTCTCTCCGCGGCGAAACCAGCCTTGCCCCTCAGCTGATCGCTTCGAGAAGTTCCCCATTGGATTCGTACTCGCGCATCTTCTTGTGTAGCGCCGGCAACGATTTTTCCAATGGTCCCTTCGCAGCCTTCTTCCTGAACTCTTCAGCCGCCTCGAGCTCCCCCTTGTTGAGAAGCTCCTCGCAGCAACCCGTCCCGGAACGCGCAATGTCGATAGCCGGCCAGATTCGCAGCTCAGCAAGTTCAGCGGAGAGAAAGACCTCCATGCCTCTACTGTCCCTCAGGGTCTCCAATATCAGCCCGTCGACCTCGCTTTCGCCGTCTGCGACAGCCGACGCAAGGATCGTCAAGGAGCCCCCCCCTTCCACGTCAACAGGGGAATTGAGAATTTCCAGCGTGCGGTCAAGTGCCACCGGACTCAGATCGACATCGAGCACCCGGCGCGGGTCCCGCACCTCGGAATTGTAGGCCCGAGCGAGCTCCGTGACGGAATCGATCAGAACAAAAACATCCTTACCCGCCTCGACAAGCCTCCTGGCCCGCATCAGGGCGAACTCGGCTACCTTGATATGGCTGGCGCTGTCCTTGTAGCTGCTGCTGGCGAACACCCTGCCAGGGATGGTTCTCTCCATATTGGTCACCTCTTCAGGCCTCTCATCCAACAGGAGAACCATCGACTCTGTCTCTGGATGCGCCTCGGCGACAGCGTTCGCTATCTGCTGGATGAGAATGGTTTTTCCAGCCCCGGCTTCAGAGATAAGCAGCCCTCGTTCACCAATTCCAAGCGGCGCAAAAAGATCGAGAATCCTCATGGCCAGGGGGCCCCCCTCAGTCGACAGGACCAGTTGCTCGGGGTTTTCGAAGCGAGGCAGATCCTCAAACCTGGTGAAATCATGATGGTCATCAAGATCTCTCCCCTCGATAGCCGTGATCACCTTGAGCGACTGCAGCACAACCTTATGATGCGGATCCGGGTTTTCCAGGGCGACCTCGATGAGCTCACCCCCATTCAGTTTCAGCTCGCCCACCAGGCTCGCTGGAATGACAGGAGCCGGGAAGCGGTCAACCCCTCCCTCTTCAGGAGAGCGCAGGACTCCTCCCCTGACGCCATCGGGCTCAAAATAGCCAAGATATGAGACCATCGTGTCTTCGCTCAAATATTCAAACTTCCTCGATAGCTAGCGAATCTACCCCGGCAGGCCGGGTCGAAAATGTTCCCGCTGAAATCAAGCGGCGAACTGGAGAGCCCGGAAGACCGAGCGCCGGGCCAGGTAGCCTTCTCCGTCTCTAATCGAGACAAAGAACTGCTGAAGCCCGTACCCTCTGTACGACCGCAGGGGCCATCCAAATCAGCGCGCCATAGCTCTTTCGGCGCCGCAAAAGAAAGGCCCTGTAACTCCCCTACTTCGACAGCAAGTATACTGCAAGGATCACGGCAACTCTACAGTGTTTCCACTATCCAGATCTCGCCTCAGGCTGCGGACACGGAAGCAAAGAAACGCCATCCTGTATAGCCCAGGTAGATTACAACCAGGACCCATCCCTCAGTCCTGGCCACACGCTTCTGGGTCAGCGCCGTGAGATACAGAAGCACCACGAGCCAACCGGCGACAACGAGATCCTCCTGACCGCCGACCGGCAACGGGACATCGGAAATGGTCGAGGTGACCCCCATAATGAGCAGAAGGTTGAAAATGTTCGAACCCACCACGTTCCCGATGGCGAGATCAGCCTGGCCCTTCCTCGTGGCAATCAGCCCGACAGCCAGTTCAGGCAGGCTCGTACCGAAAGCAACCACGGTCAAGCCGATCGCAGCCTCGGAAATACCAAGTTGCCTGGCCAGCGCTATAGCCGCGCTGACCGTCAGTTCCGCTCCACCGACAAGCGCTCCGAGGCTAGCGACAATGATAAGCAGGCAAAAGCCCATTGAATAATCGCCGACAAGGTCTTCTACATCTTCAATCTGGCCGGGCAAAAGGGTTCTCTTTTTCTTGCTGCGGGTGCTCATCGCTGTGAGATAAAGAAAACAGACAAAGAGGGCGAGTAAGATCAAGCCATCCATACGGGTGAAACCCGGAATGTCCTCCAGTTCACGAACCGGGTCCAGGACCATGAAGATTGCAAGCCCTGTGAAAGCCAACAACATGGGGATCGTCTTTCGGACCAATTGCTTGTGAACAACCATAGGCCTGGCAATGGCACAGAGGCCCAGGATGAGGGCGATGTTGGCGATGTTCGACCCGAATATATTACCGAAGGAAATCTCTCCGTGGCCGGCCAGGGCGGCACGGGTGTTGACGAAAAGCTCCGGGGCGCTGGTGCCGAAGGCGACCACAGTGAGGCCAACGATCAGCGGAGCTACGCCGAGCTTTCTTGCCAGGGTCGTGGCCCCAGTGATAAGCCATTCACCGCCAAAATAGAGAAGCGCGATACCAATGATGAGAAGCAGAATTTCTATAGCCATAGCCCACTAGCGATATCGAGCTTGGCGTGGAAAGTCAACCCGCTGGCAATCGGAAAAAAAACAAATATCTGCCGTTGACAGAAAACAAGGCTGATGTATGGTATGCCAAACTTAAGTTTGGGTAAGAGTTATTTTGTTTGGCTATCAGTCAAAAAGTTTGGAATGCCACTTCTCATATATTTGTTCAGCTTGTTTGCCTGGATCCATCCAGGCCAGATCCAAAAAATAGGGCATTGAAAGGACTGGCGATGTATTCGAATTTTATCAAGGCCATGAAACCAAGGATGAATGTGCTCACGGTGGCAACCATCTTCTCGGTTGGACTTCCCGGCGCTCTCGCACAGGATGAAGTCCCTGAAGAAAAGGAAGCTGAGAAGAGAGTCGATACGACGGTCGTAATTGGCGAAGCCGATGACATTCTTGATGTCCCCGGTTCCGGAGCGGTCCTCACCTCCGAGGACCTGGCCCGCCAGGCCTATGACGATGCCAACCAGGCCCTGCGAAAGGTGCCCGGAGTCTATGTGCGCCCCGAAGATGGCTACGGTTTCTTTCCGAACATCAGTCTCCGAGGCGTCGACACAACCCGCAGCGCGAAGGTAACGTTGATGGAAGATGGGGTCCTGACGGCCCCGGCCGCCTATTCCGCCCCCTCCGCCTACTACAGCCCGACCCTCGGTCGGATGAGCGCGATCGAGGTGCTGATGGGATCCAGCCAGACTCGCTACGGCCCCCACACCACCGGCGGCGTGATCAACTATCGCTCCACCGAGATCCCTGAATCCGGCAGGACCTACATCAAGACCCTCTACGGTTCGAACAACGAGCAGCGCACCCATGCGTATGCCGGGGACACCTTCGATACGGAATCCGGCCGAGTCGGCATACTTCTCGAGGGCTACCTCCGAAGCAGCGATGGCTTCAAACACATCGACACGACCGCTGATTTCCAGGATGGAAACAACACTGGCTTCTCGAAGACCGAGCCCATGCTGAAGCTGTCCTGGGAACCGAACACCGACCGCTACAGTCGCTTAGAACTCAAGCTCGGCTATACCGATTTCAGGGCCAACGAAGGCTACACCGGGCTTACCGAGAACGACTACGCCGCCGACCCTTACAGACGCTACGCCGGAAGCCGTTTCGACCAGATGAACTCGGAACACTCGAGAAGCTACCTGCGGCATCTCTACGAGCTCTCCAACGAGACCATGGTCACAACTACGGTCTACTACAACAAATTCCATCGTGACTGGTTCAAGCTTAACGATGTCAGAGATGACACTGGCTCATCGAAGAGCATCAGCCAAACCCTTGCCGGCGGCGGAGCTCACCTCGATGTTCTCCGCGGCGACGCGGCCGGCACCCTGCGAGTACGCCACAACAACCGTAACTACCGATCCTACGGAATCGACAGCACTGTCTCCCACGACCACGACTTCATGGGCCGTGCGAACCACGCGAATGTCGGCATCCGCTACCATGTAGACAATGTCAGGCGCTTCCAGACCAACGAGCTTTTCACTCAGGATGCCAATGGCGCGATCATCGCGCGGGACCCTGGAACTCCTGGCGACGCCGGAAACCGCGACCAGACAAGCAAGGCACTCGCGATCTACGCTGAGAACGAGCTTGAGGTCAACGACAAGCTATCCGTCACCCCTGGAATCCGCTGGGAAACCGTCGATCAGCACTACTGGCAGGCCGGTCCCACCGAAGGAGATGGAAGCCTGAACCTGATCGCCGGAGGTATAGGGGCGACCTATGACTACACCGACGAAGTCAGCTTCTTCGGCGGCATCCACCAGGGCTATTCGGTTCCCGGACCCCGCTCGGCCATTCGAGGCGACCTCAAGGAGGAAACGAGCCTCGGCTTTGAGATCGGACCCCGCTACCGCGAGAAGACAGGTCTCT
>CAJWMA010000062.1 GCA_913042995.1 uncultured bacterium
GTTCTCGAGAACCAGCGCGGCGAGCACTCCTATCCCGCCGTCATCCAGGCCGCCGATGGCCTGGTGCACATCACCTACACCTACCACAGGCGCAGGGTCAAGCACGTCGTCGTCGATCCGAAGAAGCTCAAGCTCCAACCGATCAAACAGGGAAAGTGGCCGAGCCCCGCGGGGAAATAGCTCCCGCGCGCCGCCATCAGATCTTGCTGCTACCGCTCAGGACCCGGACCTTGAAGCCAAGGCTTCGGCACACTGACACCAGCTCTCCGAAGATATCCCCGTAGGCCACGGCGATGTGGTTCGAGAGATAGTGCGCCATGATGGTCTCCTGGGAACAGCCGAGATCGGCCGCCATAAAGGGCCACTGCCGGGTGGTTCCCTCCCACCATTCATCGCGCCTGGCGGCGGGCAGCTTTCTGACCTTGCCGCGGCCGATGTCCATCCAGAGCTCCTCATCGCGGATATAGGACCGCGCCCAGGTCATCTCCCCGGGGCGGCTCTCGCCGGCGAAGGTGCCGCCGGGTATCGGGAAATAACCGGCCGGCTGGCGGTAGGAATGAACACCCTTGAGGGTACCGGGATCGTGGTTGAAAGCGTAGGCGCCGCAGGATCCCGAGTTGAGCAGGACCCAGAGAAAGCGGCCGTTGTGTTCTCCTCCCCACCTGACATCATGAAACATCACCTCGGGGTGCAGGCCGCGGCGAAGCAGAATCCTCTTCATCAGCTCCATTGGAACCAGGTTCCCCTGGTCAGCCTCGGTAGCTGTCATGATCGGCTGACCGCTTGATTCGGGCCGGCAGAAGGAGTTGAGCAGACCCTCACAGAAGTCCGATGGCGGCAGCAGGGGCAGCAGGCCGAGCTGGTACTGCCAGCCGATACAGTCGGCCTGGAATTCATCGACGAGTCCGAGCACCGCGAGATACATGCGAAGCTGCTCGCGGGTCGCCTCCTCGGTAAAATCCTCGGCATCTTCCTCTTCCCAGTGAAAACGAACCCCCTTGTCGATGCAGAACTTCAGGGCCCTGTCTACGCGGTCCTCATCTACGTGGGTCAGGCGCTCGAGTATCCAGGCCTGGTCGACCTTGTGCTCGGCGAAGCCGACCTTGCTCAGGAGGCGGGGTCCGAAATAACCGTTGATCATGCCCATGGAGGTGTCACCGAGCATCAGGGCGAGGATCCTCCGCTTTCTAATGTCTGAGACCACCCGATCGGCCACCTTCTTCGCCTCGGGGCTCACCTCGGCGCTGAGATGGAGCTCATCTTCCCGGTAGCGAATGGCACCGGTCGAGCACCATTCATCGAGCCGGGCCATGAAATCCCTGTCCTTTGTCCAGTCATCGGCATCGCTCCAGATCCTGGAGAACTTCCGGCCCACGCTCTCGAGGCAGGCGCCGGTATTGAGCAGGGCAACCAGCCCGGGCCAGGTGCCGGAAAAATTGCTCGCCAGCAGCAGGGGGTTGTCCTTGCCCACGACTCCATCGCAGGTATGAGGCCCGTAGGTCCAGTGAACGAAGACGCCGACCATGGGATCGTCAATCGGCCCGAGCTCGGAGATGGACTGGTCCGGACGAGTGAGGAACGTATCGATGAGGCGAGGCTTGCGGCCCAGCTTGCGAAGGGCCCGCTTCAGATTTCCGACGGTAGCCCTGACCTGGGGCCTGGCCCACTCATTGGGCAGCTCCCGATAGTCTCCGGGCAGAAAGATCGTGACGTTCCTGGACAATGTTCAGCCCCCTGTTCGGTAGAAAAGCTGGTGGTATTATGCTTATGCTAACTCTTCTTGCAAGGGCGCGGGAGCTGCCTGCCGTCTCATCGAGTGAAACGCGAGCCGAAACAGATGGAAAAAACATACCTGGCAATCGACCTTGGAGCCGAAAGCGGCAGGGCCATTCTCGGGCGTCTCCTGGATGGAAAGCTCAGCACCGAGGAGGTCCATCGATTCCCCAACAGGACCGAGACCTCCGGAGGACGGTTGCGCTGGGATCTGCCCGCCCTCATGGAGCAGGTCCACCGGGGCATCGCGGAGGCGGCGGCGAGAAACGGCGGCCGGCTCGATGGCATCGCTGTCGACAGCTGGGGGGTCGACTACGGCCTGCTGGATGAAAACGGTGAGCTGATCGAGAATCCCGTCCACTACCGCGACGAGGCCCACTCCGGTGAGGTCGACAGGATCACCGACGACATCATCAGCCGAGAGGAGCTCTTCTCGAGGACGGGAGTCCAACTGATCGATTTCAACACGCTCTTCCAGCTCACCGCGCAGAAGCGGCTCGCCCCGGAGACCCTGTCGAAGGCGCGGCGCCTGCTCCACATAGGAGACCTCGTCGCCTACCTCCTCGGCGGAAGACCGGCCTCCGAGCTGACAATCGCCAGCACCTCCCAGCTGCTGGACGCGCGCGACAGGACCTGGGATCTCGAACTCGCGAAGAAGGCGGGACTGCCAACGGACATCTTCGGTGAGCTCGTCGAACCTGGAACGGTTACAGGCGAGCTCAATCCCGACATAGCTCTCGAAGCCGGCCTCGGCGGTCCCTGCCCCATCATAGCCGCCGCAAGCCACGACACGGCCGCGGCCGTAGCCAGCTGCCCTGCCGCAGAACCGGGAGGCTGGGCCTATCTCTCGAGCGGAACCTGGTCCCTGCTGGGAATCGAAACGCCATCCCCCGTCATCTCAACAGACGCCCTCGAGCGGGGATTCACCAACGAGGCCGGGGCCGCCGGACGGAATCGTTTCCTCGCGATCATCACCGGTCTCTGGCTGGTCCAGGAATGCCGGCGACAATGGGCCGGAGAGGGACTCGATGCTGAATACGAAGAGCTGACCCTCATGGCGCGGAAGGCTCCGCCCGCCCGGTCTTTCATCGACCCGGACGATCCCATCTTCGCCTCTCCGGGCGACATGCCCAGGCGGGTCAGGGAGGCCTGCGCGTCCTCCTCACAGCCCGAGCCCGAAACCCGCGGCGATATTCTTCGCTGTATTCTCGAATCCCTGGCGCGAAAATACGCATCGGTTGTCCGGGCGGCGGCCGAGTTTTCGCCCGGCGCCATCGAACGTCTCCACGTCATCGGCGGGGGCAGCCGCAACAGCCTGCTGAACCGCCTGACCGCCCGGGAGCTGGGGTTGCCCCTGGTGGCCGGACCGGTCGAGGCCACCGCCAAGGGAAACATCCTGCTGCAGGCGATGGCCACCGGCGACCTGGCAGACCTCGAAGAGCTCCGGCAGGTCTCCGGCGCCAGCACTGAGCTGGTTTGCTACGAGCCGGGCGAGGAGCTCTAGCCCGCCCGGGTTCAGCGCTGGCAGCGCGGGCAGTAAAAAGTTGAGCGTCCGGAGAGCACCTTTCTCCTGATGATGGAACCGCACTCGAGGCATTCTTCTCCCCCCCGCCCGTAGACCCTCAGGAGAACCTGGAAATATCCGGCTGTCCCATCAGGCCCCTGGAAATCGTTCAGGGTCGTGCCGCCCTGGCGGATCGCCTCGGCGAGAACCTCCTTCACCACGGCGGTGATCCGCCCCCAGCTCTTGAGGCTGACCCTCCCCGCCGCCCGCTGGGGATGCACCCCGGCGAGAAAGAGCGCCTCCGATGCGTAGATATTTCCAACCCCCACAACCCTGCGTCCATCCATCAGGAAGTTCTTGACCGGCTGGCGAAGCTTCCGCGACCGCTCGAAGAAATACTCAGCCGAGCACTCATCGGAGAGCGGCTCGACTCCAAGGTTGCTGAACCTCTTGTCCTCATCCAGCAAGGCCGCGGGAACGAGGTCGACCATCCCGAAACGCCGGGGATCACGGAAATGAAGCTCCCTGTCCCCGCTGATGGAAAAGATGACATGGGTGTGGAGCTGCGGCGTCTCTCCCGGCTCAGAAAAATAGATTCTCCCGCTCATGCCGAGATGGATAACGAGGAAGGCCTCCTCCCGGCTTCCGTCCTCCTCCAGGCGAATCAGCAGATACTTCGCCCTGCGGCCGAGGCTCTTCACCCGGCGCCCTGGGAGCTCTCGCCGCAGCCTGCGCGTATCTACAGGATAGCGTAGCCGGGTCTCCCTCACATCGACCCCCTTGATCAGCTCTCCCTTGAGGAGCCTCTGGAGGCCTCGTCGTACAGTTTCGACTTCAGGCAGCTCAGGCACGGCTCACAACCCCGTCATATCCTGTAGGCCGCCCTCGCCTCACGCCCCAGGAGAGCATCTGCCTGGGGATCGCCGAAGAACCGTTCACTATGCCAGTCCCAGCGCAGCTTGCGGCCCATGCGAAGAGCGATGTTGCCCAGCAGGCAGAGGCTGGTGGTGCGATGACCGATCTCCACATCGGCGATCGGCAGCTCGCGCTTCCTGATCGAATCCACCCAGTTCTGCATATGACCGGGACTCTCCGGAACCTCGACACTGGCAGGTTCGCGCGGAAGCGGCGCCTCCTTGCCATCACGATAGAACCTGCACTTGCCGGTTCCGAAACCTGTACGCAACTCCCCGTCTTCGCCGTAGAAGGTCATTCCATAGCGCTCGCCGGGCAGGACATCTCCGCCCTTCTCGGGCTGATCCCAGGTCAGGGTAAAATCAGGATCCTTGAACTCCCACCGCGCCTTCATCGAGACCGGGAAATCGTAGATATTATCCTCGGAATAGGTTCCCCGCGCCTCGACGCTCTCAGGCCCCTTGTGATCGATACCCATGGCGAAGGTGATCACGTTGAACATATGCACGCCCCAATCGGTCATATAGCCGCCTGCGTAGTCACTGCACCAGCGGAAGTTGTAGTGTACCCGCGCCGGGTGGTAGACCGCCTCGGGTGCCGGGCCGAGCCAGGCATCATAGTCGAGAGATGCCGGGATCTTCCCGGGAGGAGGGGTCCGTTTTTCAACCTTGTTTGTCCACATCCAGTTCTTTACGGCGTGTACCTTGCCGATCGCTCCGCCGCGAACCAGGCGCACGATATGCCGGACGTACTCAGCCGAGCGATGGTTGATACCCACCTGGACCATGCGGTCGTATTTGCGGGCAGCCCTGACAGCCCGGCGGCCCTCGGCGATGTTGTGGGAGAGAGGCTTCTCGCAATAGACATGCTTGCCGGCCCTGCAGGCAGCGATCGTAATCGTCGCGTGCCAATGGTCGGGGGCCGCGACAACGATTCCATCCAGCGCCTTGTTGTCCATCAACCGCCTGTAATCGGCTGCCAGCTGGGGTTTGCCCCCCGCAGCCTTCCGGGCCCTGGCAAGATGCCCCTTGTCCACATCACAGAGAGCGGCAACCTCCACCTGGGCATTCCCCCGGGTCATCCCGAGCAGGCTGCCTCCCCTGCCTCCAATGCCGACGTGACCGACCGCCAGGCGCTCGGCCGGACTCGCGGAGAGCATACCTGGAACAAAAGAAGGCAGGGCGATGAGAGGTGCCGAGCACGCCAGGAAGCGGCGGCGCGACAGGTCTCGATGGCTTGATCTCATGAACGATGGCTCCCGACAGGAAACAAAAAACAGACTCACCAGGCTGACCAGTGTAGCGAAGCCCGTGACGGGCAGAAAGAGCTAAACGGCGGCTGCCGGCCCGCACGGGCTATCCTTGCTGACGAACGGCCGACGAGGAGTTAAGATCCTGTTGTTCAACACAGGCCCTCGAGATTCCCTTGTCTTCCATGCGCCCCTATTTAGAACTCTGCCGTATCTATCTCGTGCCGACCGCCCTGGCCGACAGCTTCGCCGGCTTCGCGCTGGCCGCAGCCGTTTTCAACAAGAACGAAGATCCGCTGCCGGTCCTGATCGTGGCGGTCATCTCAGCCTGCCTCTACAGCTCCGGGATGGCCGGCAACGATCTCTTCGACCTCGAAAAAGATCGCCAGGGAGCCCCGGAAAAGCCCCTGCCTTCCGGCGCGCTGCCTGTCGCCCGCGCCGCCTGCCTGGCCTCCGCTCTCGCCTTGCTGGCTCTCGGCCTGAGCTTCCTGCTCGGCGAGACCTACTGGCCGGCCAGCGTGGTGCTCCTCTGCTCCCTGCTCTACAACATCGGAGCCAAAAACATCCCGGGCCTTGGCAATATCCTGATGGGTACCTGCAGAAGTGGAAATTTCCTGGTCGGAGCTACCGCCGCGGCAGGCTCCTTCCTCCAGGTCTTATCCAGCGAAGCGCTCCTGGCACCGGCCTTGATCCTCGGCGGATTCATCGCCGTGGTAACGGCCATCAGCCGCCTTGAGGATAGCGGGCATCGCCCCCTGCTCTTCGCCTCGCTGGTGTACCCCCTGCTGGCCATCCCGGTCATCCTGGCCGCGCTGAACCCGGGCTCTCCGGTCAATTGGATCGCCAACCTGGCGCTGCTGGGATTCCTCTTCCGGGCGATCCTGGAGGCTGGAAAGAACCGATCGGTGCCGGCCATCCCGGACGAGTTCCTGCACCCGGCGACCTCCTATGTCAGGAACGCCCTCGGAGCGCTGATCTTCCTTGACGCCGGCCTGCTGCTGGCGTTCACCCCGCCCGGGGTGAGCTCGCTCCTGCCGGCGGCGGCGCTCTACCTGCTGGCCCTTTTCTCGTGGTGGTCGAAGAGGAACTGGTTACAATCTGGCGGCGCGGACACATAGGGTCGCAGGTGGCTGGCATGGTCCACGGTCTCGGAGCTACCTGCAGATTAACCAGGAAACGATTTGAGAGAACCGGGGGTCGAAGATGAGTGAGAGAAAAAAGGTACTTGTCGTTGGATCCGGCGGACGTGAGCACACGATCGTATCGGCCATCTCACGCTCGCCTTCAAACCCTGAAATCTACTGCGCTCCGGGCAATGCGGGAATCGCCGAGGCGGCCCAATGCGTCGACATTGGCGGCGAGGACATCGAGGGGCTCCTGCAGTTCGCTCGCGCTGAAAAGATCGACCTCACCATCGTCGGACCGGAGGCGCCGCTCGTGGCCGGCATCGTCGACCTGTTCGAAGGCGAGGGGCTGAAAATCTTTGGTCCGGGAAAAGGCGGAGCCCAGCTCGAGGGCAGCAAGATCTTCTGCAAGGAGTTCCTCTGCCGGCATGGGATACCCACCGCCGCCTTCGAGATCTTCGAGGACAGCGAGGCGGCCCTGGCACATGTAAACGAGCGGCCGCTGCCGATGGTGGTCAAGGCTGACGGCCTGGCGGCCGGCAAGGGTGTCATCGTGGCGCACGACAGGGACACGGCAGTCAAGGCGGTCGAGGACATCATGGTGGAGCGCAACTTTGGCGATGCCGGCTCCCGGGTTCTTATCGAAGACTGCCTCACCGGCAGTGAGATCTCGATCATGGCGCTGACCGATGGCGTCAACTACCTGCCGCTCGAGACGGCCCAGGACTACAAGCCCGCCTTCGACGGCAACAAAGGCCCCAACACCGGGGGCATGGGCTCCTACTCGCCCTACTATTCACTCGGAGATCCGCTCGTCCAGGACATCCTCAACAAGGTTATTCGCAAGACCGTAGAGGGACTCGCACAGGAGGAGCTGCCCTTTAAGGGCGTGCTCTACGCCGGAATCATGCTGACGGATGAAGGTCCGATGATGCTCGAATACAACGCCCGCTTCGGCGATCCCGAGACACAGTCCATCCTCTCCCGTCTGAAGACCGACCCGCTTGCGGTGTTTGAGGCCGCCAGCGAACCTGGCGGACTGGAGGAGATGGTGCTTGAGTGGGATGAGCGGGATGCTGTCTGCATCGTAGCCGCCTCGGGAGGCTACCCCGGCTCCTACGAGCAGGGAGTTCCCATCGAGGGGCTCACCCCGGCAGGCGAAGACTCGCAGGAAGCCGGCCTCTGGGTCTACCACGCCGGCACCCGTCGCGGTGAGACAGGCGAAACCCTGACCGCCGGAGGGCGGGTTCTGGGAGTCACTGCCCTCGGAGAAACACGCCAGGCCGCGAGCGAAAAGGCCTACGAAGCCCTGGCGGGCATCTCGTTCGACGGCCTTCACTCCAGGAGAGACATCGGACAGACGATGGCCAACTGACTGGTCGAATACCGGCCGTCAAAAAGCCTGGAGCCTACCGGCCCTCTCCTCCCCCTTCGGCCGGCTTTTCCTTGGCAGGATCTGCGGCTGGAGCCGCCTCGGCCTCCTCCTCTTCTTCGGGACAGACCAGGCGGTAGATGTTGTCCATCGTCCGGTTGAGGCTCTCTTTTGAAACGCGGTAGCGAAAGCCCGCATCGAAAAAGCGCAGCACCGCATCCGCCTTGTCCTTTGTGTTCAGCCGGGGATTGATCGCCTGGATCTGGGCCTCTTTTTCAAATTCCCTCTGGTAGCTCACCGAACGCTTGGCGACCATTCTGCCGAGACGCAGAAGGTTCGCGTGGGCGGTGAGCGATTTGGAATGAACTGCCGGACTGTCACTGGGAAAATCGATAAGGACGGCCTTCTGGGTCGCGCCCATCTTCCTGCGCCATTTCCGGATATAAAGCTCGAGCCCCTTACGATCGATCACCCCGGCAGTCGAGTACTTCTTGCCTTCCTTTACGGCATCCAGGGTGGATTTAAAATCATTCCAATTACCGACGAGCTCGTTGATGAAATCATCGTAGACCGTGCACATCAGGTTCGCTTGGGCCTCGCGCTCCTCTTCAGTGCCGACCTTGATAGCGTAGTTCTCCTGGCCATAGAGCCAGACCAGCGGGTTCGCCTTGGGCGGAAAGATTTTCGTTTTGCCCTTAAACGCCTTACCGACCGTGGACGTCTGCTCTTCAAGATCTATCTGGACCCTGAGATAATAACTGTCCACGCCCAGCGCTTTCTTCGGTACCCAGTCGTAGATGACCCCCTTCCGCTTGGAGGTCTTGAGGGTATAGAAGATGGTCTCGCCAAGCAGGGGCAATCCATTATGAACCAGGTCCATCTGGATCTTCGTGCCGAGGGGAAGATCGGACGAAAAGTTCAGCTTGAGCTTCAGCGTCTGCTTACCGCCCTTCGCGGCCGAGACATATTCCGAACTGAGAAGCTCCATGTACGGCTTGTATTCAATATCCTCGTTAGGATCATCCTGGCTGAATCCCCGGGAACAGAAAACACCCGTAAACAGGACAGCGGCAAGCGCAGGAAGGAACAATCTATCGAGCTTCATCAATCTACGTCCTCTTGGAGAAGAATTTTCGGGTTGGGGAGATAATAGGAAAGCGAAACATCATCCAGCACTGGCGTCTGCACGACTCCGCCTGCAGTGTTGCCGGAGAGAGACTTGGATCCCTTCAGAAAAAACTTATACACGAATTCGGCGCTCTGGCCCTTGACCCCGGTATCCGGCCTGAAAATCTCGCGGCCTGATATCTGGCTCCTGACGTTCGGACTTCTCCAGGGCGCGCGGAACCGAGGTGGTAACGCGCTGGTCGAACGGAAATAGGCCTCACACTCAACCGGGGTATTCACCAATTGAACCGCGGTGGAGTTGGGCAGGGAATCTGTAAAGGTCGTCGGGTAGTACGCAGTCCAATCAATGGATCGCAGGACCACGCTGTCCACCCCTGGAGGCAAGGGAACCTCAAAAAGATTCGCATACTCACCCGTACGCTGGGTGAAATAACCCGCCCCGGCATTGCTTCCATAGTAGCGCTTCACCTGGGGAAAGGTTCCCTGGTAAACGATCAGTTCATCGATCGTCGCATTGGCAAGAATCCGCTTCACCGTGGGCGCCACTGTAGTCACCCCACCCCCTCCACCCGTCTTGGCGCTGGTGGTAAACCACTTGAACACGCCGGCATCGGAGACGCCCTGCGCGCGGACGATTCCGCCGACCATCAGGCCGTCAATGGGCTGACGCTGGTTGAGACGGACCCAGGAGTTGGCCGTTCCATCGATGACCTGCTGAGCTCTCCTGGGGGTACCTCCCGTGGTCACCTCTTTGAAATCGATATAGAGTTTGATCGGGAAGACGGGGTTGGCATCATCCCAGTCGATCGCGATATGGTGCCATTCGTGCGCCCTGAAATGCTTGATGTCAGCGACGATGTCGGCTCGGGAAATGATCTTCTGCTGGTCAAGGTGCTCGAGAATCGGGTTGTCGCCCTGCTGAGCAGCTCCGCCGCCGCCGGCTGAGCCGGGGTCGGGATAGAGCTTCACGCTTCCCGCCGCGCCGCCGACACCCCCGGCCTCCGGAAACGCCTGATGATAGTACATGCGAACGACACGCATCTGGCCTCGGGTGTTCTTGAAAAGGAAGAATTGGCTGCCTTCCGATCCGCTGAACTCCTGGGCTGCCGGCAGAACCTCCCTGATCACCTGGGTGCAGCCGAGCAGACCGCTGAAGACCGGATCGTCACCGTCAAACTCGAACTTGACCCAGAAGCCGATCCCGCCGCGGTAGTAGGGAACGTTGCCGAGAATATTCTGTCCCCGGCTGCCAATGCCGGCGGACCCGACCCGCACGTTGCCGCCGCCGAGGCCGACCTCTCCAATACGCTGCCGCGCCGGAAGAACCAGCAGCCTGTTGCCGAGGTGCTGCTGGCGAAAGAGGCTGGAGTTGAATCCATCCGGGAAGAGATCCGTTCCGATCTCCTCTTTACCGACAATGGGATCGGTGTACTGCCCCGCCACATTGCCCCGGAAAACGTTCAGATTCTGAAGCGTCTTGAGACGATAGAATTCCCTGTACTTTCTCTGGAAACGGCTGAAGTCGAAATCAAAGACGCCCTTGAGAGCATCGCTGACCTCATCGCCAAAGAAGCTGACGCCGCTTCCCTGGAGAGACCTTCGCAGCTGACTGACATTCTGCGGATCGCGCTCGGAAAAAGAGTGCTCCGCGAGAATACTCGGATCCCTGCCGAACAGCTGGCTCCTGGAGGTATACGGGCTCTGCTGGCGGCGGGCATCGAGCAAGCCGGCAAGCTCCACACGGCCATCACGAGCCGAGCCCTGCGAATAAAGCTCCGTCAGCGCGTTCATCGGTTCAGGCCAGGTCTGGACAAACTTGCGATCGTTCTTGCTGGAGCGAGCGCCAATATTGAAGGTCTTCTGGAAGTGGAACTGGTTGGTATGCCGCAGAACATCGAACACCTTGACGACCGTCCTGATCTTACGACGGAAAGGAAAAAGATCCGCAGGAACCTCTTCGCCGCCGCCGCCGCCACGATTTCCGACCACGGTGCGGGAGGCTCTCTCACTCCATTGTGACTTGTCGACCATCTGGCCAAGGGTGGTGATCTCGAAGGTTCCCATCGGACCAAAACAGAACTCGGTGGTATGTCCCTTTTTCAACTGGGGAACCTGGCCGCCTGACTTATCCGCCCAGACCAGATCGGACTTATCAACCGCCACGTAGGCCGAGAGGTTCGGATTGTAGCGAGAGATCCTGGTGTTGGGATTGAAGTTCGCCTTGATAACCCCCTTGATCAGGTCGTAATACCAGGCGTTGCTGTCATGCACCGCGAGTCCGAGCTTGCGGAAGGTGTTCCGTTCGGCCCCCTGGGCTGTCCCCTTCTGCCAGAGCCTGCCGATGGGACTGCCCGCGCCGCCAATGACATGCCCGCGTATCAAGCGATTGTTCGGCTGATCCGGATCAATCACCAGGACGCTGGCAAAGCCCGGAAAATAGCTGGCATCCAGGCCATCTATGAAATCTTCGAAGCCGGGCTGGCTGGGGTCGTTGGTGCGCCAGGCGCGGAAGAACCTCCGGCCGTTTTTTCGATTACTGACGATCTGCTGAACAATCTTGAGCGACTCGGTATATTCAAGCCGCGGCGTATAGACAAAGATCGGACGCGGCGTCACATCACGGACCTCTTCATCGGCGAAGATCCGCTCTCCGAGAATCTGGGCGGCCTGGTCGACAGCTGTGACGGCGCCGCCGGCGACCCCCAGGCGGGAATACGGAAAGGTCCTTCGCCCGGCGAGTCCCATGAAACAGGAAATAAGAACTTCCTCCGGCGCCGTGTTGATGTTCACCGGGTATCGCGGTTCATGACTGAGCCGCGGCGCTCCAACCGCGCTGGGCATCCGCAAGCCTCCGCCGCCGCCGACACCCCCTCCTCCCTGCGCGCCCCCACCGGTATTGGTCGTACCCAGGGCCAGGTCGCGAACCTCATCGTCTCCGTCATCGGCCTTG
Organism: uncultured bacterium; assembly: GCA_913042995.1. Taxonomy (GTDB): domain Bacteria; phylum Planctomycetota; class UBA8108; order UBA8108; family UBA8108; genus UBA8108. The sequence continues at coordinate 12,016 of CAJWMA010000062.1, forward strand.
TAGGTGTAGGGATCAAGCCAGGAATGGCAGACGACAAAATCTTTCACCGTCTCAAAGTTTTCATCCCCAATCAGCTGGCGCAGTTGGTTCTTGGACTGGAAGCGCTGACCTTCGAGGCGCTGGCGGAAAAGCATGACGCTCTCCCCCGTGATTCGCAGCCCGGTTCGGTTCGGCCCGGTATAGAAGGGGTTGGTCACCTGGCGGCCATCTCGCTTGAGGCGAGCGCTACGCTCAATCACGGTCCCGAGATTGTCGAGCATCCTGGCCAGCGTATCCTGGCGGCCGTTCAGGTTGATGAGCGAGTTGGTGTCAATGACCTTGGTCTTATACTGAAAACGATAACCCGCGACATCAAGGTAGGTGCTCCAGCGTCCGACCCTCGGATCCTCGACTCCGACCCGGCCATGGGCGAGGTCATCCTCCTTGGGCAGACGGAACAGCCAGTCGGTATTACCATAGAAAGACCATGAGTAGTGATTGCTGGCCTCGTGAAGCTTGGCAACGACCATGTCCAGGGCCGAGCTTGACATCATCTCCATACGCTGAGCATCAACGTAATTGTTGGCCGCCTTGCGCTCCAGCCTCATGAGTTGGGCAAAGGATGCCCCCAGGACGGCAAGCAGGGTGAGAACCCCAAGCGCGATGATCAGCATCGCGCCTTCCCGCCGGTCAGCGGCAAAATAACCGGAAGGCGTTGCGCAGAACTGCTTCCCGAGTCTCTCCCTGCGCGCATCTCTGCTCACATCACTGTTCAAACCGTTTTCAGTCTTCTGCATTCGAACTTTCCGTCCCTGGACTGTGCGAGATATAGGAACTCAAAAACAAGAAACGACTCGGCCGAAACGCCAGGTAGCTTTCGCAACATCTGCCAGAAAACCTGGAAGACGCGCCGAAAGAGACCTCTAGCCCTTACCTAATAGACTGCCTGCCAAGGCACGGCGTTGCAAATCAGCATAGGCAAAGTCGTCTGTTTTTTACAGGCGCCATCCGGGTGCCTGAAGACAAGATAGCACAAATGACAGAACGCTGTCAGCAGTACCGACTTGTGGAAAACTCAGGGAGTTTAGCACACGATGGGGACTCCGGCGAGAAACGATCTTCGGTCCCACCAGCTAAAAGACCAGCGGAGCACTTAAATTATCCGTACTCCGCTGGAATTCTCTTATTTCTCCTGAACGCAGCGCGCCCCAGTGCCGGCTGGGTTACAGCCCAAGCTCCGCGCGTACCTGTGTCTCAATCCTCTCGAGAATGTCAGTGTTCTCATCGAGGAACTGGACCGTACGGTCTCGCCCCTGGCCGATTCGAACATCCTCGAAAGAATGCCAGGCGCCCGAACGCTTGACGATCTCCTGCTCAACCGCGACATCGAGCAGATCCCCGATATAGGAAATGCCCTCGTTAAAGATGATGTCGAACTCGGCCTGGCGGAACGGAGCCGCCACCTTGTTCTTGACCACCTTGACGCGTGTACGGTTACCGCGGAAGGTGTCCCCATCCTTAATCGCTCCGATTCGGCGAATGTCGAGTCGAACCGAAGAATAGAATTTGAGTGCGCGGCCGCCCGAGGTCGTCTCGGGGCTGCCGAACATGACTCCGATCTTTTCCCGGATCTGGTTGATGAAGATCAGGCAGGTCTTCGATTTGTTCACAGCGCCGGTCAGTTTTCGCAGAGCCTGCGACATCAGGCGCGCCTGGAGGCCGACGTGGGTATCTCCCATGTCACCTTCGAGCTCCGCCCGCGGCACGAGAGCGGCAACGCTGTCGATGACGATCACATCGAGCGCGTTTGAGTTTATCAGCATCTCGGCGATCTCCAGGGCCTGCTCGCCTGAATCCGGCTGCGAAACGAGCAGCGTGTCAAGATTGACCCCCAGCTTCCTCGCGTAGCTTGGGTCGAGGGCGTGCTCGGCATCGATAAAACCTGCCGACCCGCCCGTCTTCTGGGCATTGGCAATGATCTCGAGGGTCAGCGTGGTCTTGCCCGAAGACTCAGGGCCATAGATCTCGACGATCCGCCCGCGCGGAACACCGCCGACTCCAAGCGCGACATCCAGCGAGAGCGAACCCGTGGAGATCGTGGCCACATCGACCTTGTGATCAGCTCCGAGGAACATGATAGATCCCTCGCCGCACTTGCGTTGGATCTGGTCGAGAGCAAAATCAAGCGCCTGCCCCTTGCCCTTCTTTTCTTTGTCCTTTTTTTTGGCGGAAGCCTTTGACTGGCTTTTCCTCCTCGACCCCTTTGGGGAAGGACCGGCCTTTGAAGTTGTTTCTTTTTGTGGCACCGCTATTTCCTGACCATTTTTCTGCTTTGGCGTTTCCTGCTTTGGCGTTTCTTGTTTTGGCGTTTCCGGTTTTGCTGTCTCCTGCTCTACCGGAAGTTCCGCCACCGCGGTCGAAGTTTTCATTCTACCCATTTTCTCTACACTCCTTATCAGCTTGGTTACTTTAGATCACGATTTGTTTTCCTGAACCAGAAGCTGTCCGAAAACATCGGCCCACCAGAAGGACCCTCATTTTCGACCACCATCGGCTCATACTCTAACTGTCCCCTGCTTCCTTGTCTGAAGAAGAATCATCACCGGAAGAGCCCGCCTCGGTTTCGTCGCCGCCAGGGTTTTCCTGACCAGGTTCGTCCCCCGAGCTCTTGCCTTCATCTACCCGGACTTCAGACGCGCTGCCGACGCCGCCGGCGCCAGCCTGGCCGGAGCCCCCGGCCGCCTCCGCCATACGTCTCCTGGCAGTGTCTTTCATATAGCTGTCCAGGGTACTGCGAATCTCGCGCTTCGTACGCGCCGGGTGATACATGACCCTCCAGCGCTGGTCAGGTGACAAGTCACCATAGTTCTTCCGCACGAGATTACGCCTGAAGTCGAGCGCCTCACGCTCTCCCAGCCTTCTGCTCCCGTCACTGCAGGACACCGCGACGGCGCCCATGAGGACAACAAGAACAGCTACCCGGGCAGACGCCCGCAGGCGGCTGTCCGGCAAACAGGAGGAAGCCGTTCCAGGAAAGACCCTGGAGCACTGTTGAAGCTTCGTTCGAATAAAAGAAGGTACCGGCATGATTCTCCCGAACTTCCCTGGCTCCTGTGGATACAGGAAACGACAGGGGTCCGTAAAAAACGAAAAAGCAGAGTATTCGTTCTTCCCCAATTCCTACGGGGGGAACGGTCCCCGTGAAGGAACATGCAAACCGGCAGCGGGGATTCTATTGAGTCCGACAGGGAGTGCAAGAAAAAACCGGCGGCGATCGGGCCGCTGACCCGGCCCAGGATTACTTCACATCTTCAAAAACCGCGGAAACACTGAGTCTTTGTCGAAATAAACTGTCTTGATGCGCGTAAATACCTAATGGTAAATTCCGTTTCCTTTTCGTCTGAAACTTTTCGAAACTTCCCTTCTTTACAGGGTCTCTCTACCTCT
>CAJWMA010000063.1 GCA_913042995.1 uncultured bacterium
CATGGGACCGGGGAGAAGGTCTCACTCGCCTGCGCAATCCGGTCAAGGCCCAGGACCTGATCCAGCGGATCAACAAGAAGAACGTTCCCGTATCCGGTGTGACCGATTCGCGCAATGGAGAGCCTGTCGGTTTGCCAGCGTCCCCGGCGGGGGGGGTGCTTGAAGAGCTGGTCATGAGGCGCCTGGCGGAGGAGCTTGCCCGGAAGGACCCGCTCCAGGAAGAAATCGCGGGGAAGATCGTCGAGAAAATGCTCAGTGAGGGCTGGCCTGATGAGGGGTTGGACTCGACCCGTAAAAGGGTGAAAGAGCTTATCGAGGAGATCGTGAGTTCGAATAGTTCAAGGCAGGGTGGTAAGACGGCGGATAGTGGTTCACCTGGGGAGCAGGAGTGAGAAGAAGTTGAGCGAGAGCGAGAAACCTGAAGAGACTCTGACGGAGGAGGAACTGGAAATACTCGGCCAGGTTCTCGACAATATTGTTTCCGGCGCGGCGGGGCCAGGCCTTGCCGCCGATGTTGAGGAGCAACTCCCCGCCGAGGAGCTTGCGGCCGAAGGCAAGATCCTCCTGGCCCTGAGCAGCGCCGACGATCGCAGCCTTCTGGATGGAATCTGCAGAGAGCTGGATGATGGTGTTCTGCATATCCGCAATCGGTATTCTGTTCTCGATGAGCTCCGGCGGCAGCCTGTCAGGCTGGTGGTCAGCGACCTCTGCCTCTGGGGTGATGGAGGACAGCTGCTGTCCGAGCGCATGGCCCATGGCGGTGGTGAGATCCCGGTTATCTTTATTCGTGAGCCGGGCGAGGAGTTGAGCGATCAGGCGCGAGATGTTATCGCCTGCGGCGTTCTCGATCGACCCCTCCAGGCATCTGATGTGAAGGCTCTTGTGCGCAACGCGCTTGCCGGTCCTGTATCGGATGAAGCGGCGCAGGGGGAGGAAGAAGCCCGCGAGGAGTCTGGGGAGCCGGTCGGCGACAGCCGCCATCCCAGGCATTGGCTGCCGTTTTTCTTTGATGCTCGCAAATCGCTCAGGACATCTGATTACAAGGGGCGCCGTTTCAGGCTTGTTCTCGGGCTTCTGGGCGAACATCTCTCGCCTGAGTCGGCCTTTCTCCTTGAGCGTGATTCCGAAGGCACCCGTCTGCAGGCCTTTACTCATGCAGACCGGGACTCGATTGACACAGATGACCTGCTTGCCCGTATTCGAGAGATCCTGGGCAAGGGGCAGCTGGTTGGCCACGGAGAGAATGGCGAGCTGGCCTTCAAACTGCCGGCCAGGGGCGGCTGCAGGAGGCTGATTTATATCGAATTCGGGTCGAAGCTTCTGGGGTGGGAGTCCGAATACCTCGATGAGTTGCTACACCTTCTCGCAGAGGAAATATAGCTTCAGCCAGCATGGCCGCCGGGGTTATCACGACCAACAGCCAAACCCTTCCTTATCTTTTTACTTAAAGACTGTGGGGACAGGCATATAATTAAGTTCAGGTATAAGGGCGCTTTCAAGAACCGCCAGGCGGGCGAAAGTTCCCTTTGAGGGCAGGGTACCGAGGGTCTTTTGTGGGGCACGTCGGATTTCATTTATCTCGCGAAGAAAAGAGCAAAGATGGTAAGCAGTACATTAATCAGGGCTTTCAGTGTTGATTCTGTTTGGGTGGGCGGAGTTGAGTTCCGAAGTTTCCGGCAGGGGGGCGCGGGGTTGGCTTCTTGCGCCGTTTTTTTCCTGTGGGTCTGTTTCTCCGGCGGTCCCCTGGGCGCCCAGGTCATCAACGAGGTCATCGCTCAGAACAGCACGCAGGAGCCGGCCGATATAGCCTGCGGGCATCCTGACATGATCGAGCTTTACAACAACACCAACCAGACCGTCATTCTTGGACGGGTCTCGCTGGCCGACAGCTATTTTCTTTCCGACTGCCCTTCCGATGTTCAGCCGCAGTTTGATTCTACGACGGCATGGCCTTTTCCTCCCAACAGGTCAACGCTGGGAAGGGGCGCTCGGCTGGTGGTCTTCTGTGATGGGAATGCAACCCAGGGGACCTGTTCTCTTCACGCAGGCTTCAGCATCGAGAATAATGGAAGCGAATCCGTTGTTCTCTGGGGACCCCAGCAGGCCGATGGAACGAGGCAGGTGGTCGACAGAGTCTTCCTGCCGCCGTTGGATGAGGATGTGTCCTATGGACGGAGCCCTGATGGGGCCGGCGGGAACAATGTGAGCATCGAAGACAGTCCGGAAAGTTTCACCTTCTTTCTTCCGGGCGAGACCACCTTTGGTTCCTGTACGGCGATCGCCGGCGTCTGTCTCGTTCCGGGCCAGAGCCGTCGTCACTGCAGCGGCGGGCGCAATGGAGGAGGAAGCAATCTCGCACCGCGGGTTAACAGGGTCGATCAGTCCACCAACAACCCCGCTGCGGGAGAAGAGGTCGAGCTGACTGTTCGAATTCGCGATGACAAGATTCCCGCCCCCGGGAATATAGCCAGTGTTGAGATCGCCTACCGGGTGAGAAGTCCGGCGGGAGATTTCTCTGAAGAACAGGTCGTGGCGATGGACTACGATTCGGACTTCGGGGTTCGGGCTGACACGCTCACCCCGTTGGATCTCTTCAGCCTCTGGACAGGCAGGATTCCGGCCCAGGCCGCCGGTTCGCGGGTAGAATTTTATTTTCGAGTTGAGGATACCGAGGGGCTCTCGGGAACAAGGCCGCGTAATCTATGCCACCTGATGGATGGTTATGGCGAGGGGGTCGGACCCTGTGATCGTGAGTTCGGGCCGGCGGCCAATGGCTGCGTTCTTGACGCTGAGGACGTTACCTGTCGAGGTGGATCGGTAAAGGAAGGCGAAGATGACGACGGCTGCGGCGAGGAAGGCGGAGGAATTACCGGTGAACGCTATATCGCCTGTAACGCCCGCTCTACCTACGCGGTAGGGTATACCCCGCGAGCGGGTGTTGCCGCGGTCCTTGTGAACGAGATCATCGCCAGCCAGTCCAACGTGTTGACGGATCCGAGTGAGGAGCCCTGTCTGCCCAGCGATGCCTGTCCTGTTGGCAATCCCGATTGCTGTCGACGCGACGAAGACTTCGTAGAGCTTATCAATACCTCCGGGCAGGAGGTTGACCTGAGCGAGTGCTATCTTTCCGACAGCTTCTTCGATCCGCGGCGCTGGAAGTTTCCCGAGGGCTCGGTTATTCCGGCCGGTGCCAGGTTTATCGTCTGGCTTGATAACGATGGTTCGAAGTGTCCTGATCCAACCGTTAGCGTACAGAACCAGCCCTGTTTCTGGGAATGCCCCGATCCCAACATCGCCTCGATGCAGCTGAACCCTCCGCAGTTCCATGCCAGTTTTGGTATCGATGCCGATGGAGACCAGGTGTTTCTCTATGACTCCGAGGCTAATAACTTCGGTCTGCTGCACGGTTTCGATTTTGGCCAGCCATCGGAGGTCTGTGGATTTACAGATGATGTGCTCCTGAATCCCGGGCGGGACATCATGACCGATCAGTCGATCAGCCTGGTCCCGGATGGGGCGAGGAGCGGCCAGTTCGCCGTGGTTGACAACCCGACGCCCGGCACGGAGAACTCCGGCGAGGGCTGCGACCAGGCCGTGACCTTCCGGCGCGGGGATGCCACCGGCGATGGAGGAACTGATATTACAGATGGAGTCTTTATCCTGAATTATCTCTTCCTCGGAACCCGGGCGCCCGATTGTATGGACGCGGCTGATACCGATGACAACGGAAGTGTTGACCTCTCCGATGCGATCCGGGTGCTCAACTTCCTCTTCCTTGGCGGAGCGCAGCCATTGGCCCCCGGCCCGGCGGCTTGCGGTTCGGATCCCGCAGATGACGCCCTCGCTGATTGCGTTTACGAGGCCAATTGCGGTTGAGCGGTTCGCTGTTCAGATGAGCGTATCCCTGGCGCTGAGGGCGGCTCCGGCGGCTCCGGCGTAGGCTTCCAGTCCCGCCGCCCGTATTTCCGGACAGCCTGCCTCATAGGAGCGCAGGCGGCGTCTCAACGCCCGCCTGGCTGCCGGCAGAAACCACTCAGAGGCTCCCGCGACACCGCCGCCGATGACGATGCCATCTGGCCTGAGCAGCGGCACGAGGATTGCGAGAAGCTCGGCGAGAAGCTCACCTGTTTCGAGCCAGGTATCGAGAGCCGCCTGGTCGCCATCCCTCGCCAGCTCAAAGAGAGCCAGGGTTCCAGGCAGCCGGGATCTGCCGCCCCGCTTGCGGAAGCGTCCCAGTATTCCTCTCGCGCTCAGCAGTTTTTCTGCTCCCCGCCGCTTCTGTCCTCCGATGGGCACGCCAGCCACGTGCCCTACCGTATTATTGCTGACCCGGACGGGGACGCCCTCGATGGTAAGCGCGGCGCCAAGCCCGGTTCCGATGGAGAGATAGAGGAGGCGTTTAAGCTCTCGCCCCGCTCCAAGCCGGGCCTCTCCGACCGCCCCTGCGTTCGAGTCGGCTTCGAGGAGAATGTTCCATTTGAGCCTGCGCTCGAGCCGTGCCGCCAGGTGGAGACCGTCGAGTTGAGGCAGGTTGGACAGGCGCAGGATTTTTCTGCGCTTCTCGTCGAGAAATCCGGGCAGGGCTATGCCGGCCGAGGCGGCTGGCAGCGGCCGCAGCAGGTCTACGAGCCGGTCGACGAACTCTTTCTGTCCGCAGTCGGCCGGGCAGGGCACGGACTGTCGTCTTGACAGCCTGCCCCCGCGCAGCAGGAGGAGCTTTACATTGCTTCCACCAATGTCGCAGCCGACGGTGCCAGCGGCTCCCGCGTGCCGCATATCCCTACGAGGTAATTCTCTCGATCAGGTCGCCGACCCTGTTCGAGTAGCCCCACTCATTGTCATACCAGGCGTAGATCTTGGCTGAGCGTCCGGTACCTCCAAGAACCATGGTCGCCTGGGCATCGAAGACCGCCGAGTGCGGGTTCGTGATGATGTCGCTGGAGACAATGGGATCTTCCGTGTACTCGACGATTCCGTTCATTGGACCATCCGCCGCGGCCTTGACCGCGGCGTTGATCTCCTCGGCCGTGGTGTCCTTCTCGAGCTCGACGACGAGGTCGACGATCGAACCGTTTACCACTGGTACGCGGAGGGAGAGGCCATCGAGCTTTCCATCGAGCTCCGGCAGAACCTGGCCGACGGCCCTGGCCGCTCCAGTGGTTGTCGGGATGATGTTCTGGGCTGCGGCCCTTGCACGGCGCGGATCAGAGTGCGGCAGGTCAGCAACGTGCTGATCGTTGGTATAGGCGTGGACGGTCGTCATGATTCCATGATCGATCCCGAAGGAGTCGTTGAGAATCTTGGCGATCGGCGCCAGGCAGTTGGTCGTGCAGGAGGCGTTCGAGAGCGTCTTCTGCTCGGGAGTGATCGTGTCATCGTTTACTCCCAGGACGACCATGTTGTCCAGCGGAGCCTTAGGGGGAACGGTCAGGATCACCTTCTTCGCGCCGGCCTGCAGGTGCCATTCCACCTGCTCGGGGGCGCGGAAGATTCCGGTAGATTCGATGGTCACGTCAACGTCGAGGTCGCCCCAGGGAAGGTTGGCGGGCTCGCGTTCAGAGAGAACCTTGATGGTCTGGTCTCCGACCTGGATAGAATCGGCTGTCGCTTTGACTGCGGCATCGCCAAAAAACCTTCCTGTGACGGTGTCGTATTTCAGCAGGTGAGCGAGCATCTCGTTGTCGGCAAGGTCGTTGATCGCGACCACCTCGACACCGGGTCTCTGTGAAAGTACTTTGAATACATTTCGGCCAATTCGTCCGAAACCATTGATTGCGACGCGGATCGCCATGACTGTTTTCTTCCTCTCGAATCCAATTGCTTCTGGCAGATAAAAACGAAGCGAGGATTCTAACAGGATAGATCGAGAAAGTCTCTAAAGACCCATCTGGCAATACTGGTTAATTCTTCAGGTTGATGGGTGCTGGCGATCGCGGCCGGCATGAAACCTCCCCTGCAGGCGCCCTCGAGGCCATGCAGAGAGTCCTCGAAAACGATGGTTCTTCCCGGATCGCTGCCGAGGTCTTCGGCCGCCTTCAGGAAGCAGTCCGGGGCGGGCTTGCCCGCATCGAAACGTTCACGATGAACCAGCGAACTGAAGAGGCCAGCCCAGCTGAATTCCTCAAGGAGAAAGCTGACGTTCTCTTTCGGTCCCGAGGTTCCTATGGCCGCCGGGATCCTTTTCTCTGCCAGCAGACGCAGGAAGTCCTCGATGCCCGGCATGGGCTGGACCTTGCCGCGGGCGCAGCTTCGGTAGGCGGCCTCTTTTTCATGGCTTAGATTCGCCAGCTCATCTCCGATCGATCGCTCAGCCTTTTTCCACAACAGGGGAATGATGGTGTCGTTAGATTGCCCGAAGGTACTTCGAATCAATCTCAGCATCTCATCGGAGACGCCCCCTTTTTTCACTTCGGGACAGGAGGTCTCCAGCGAGTGGCTTCTCACCAGCTCGATCCATGCCGAGAGATGAAATTCCTCCGTATCGGCAAGCACTCCATCCATGTCAAAGATGACGGCCTGGCAGTCGGCCAGGCACAGGAACTCTCTCGCTGGAATAATTGAATAAGCTTCGGTCATATTCGCAGGTCTCTCCTACAGGTGTTCAGGTGACGCGGGAATAGTTCATCTGTGGTCAGAGGTCAAGAGGCTGGATTGTTCACGCCTTTGCCTAAAGCGACAAAATCGCCAGCTATCGACTTGTTTTTTCGAGCGTCTCCTACTTTAATCGCCGTTTACCATTTTCCCCAGTGACCAGGGATGGCGCTTTAGATAACCAGGCGAAAACAATATGTCCGATCTTGCCGCTCCCGCGAACGCGGATTCGAAATTTACCGAACTCAACCAAATCCTGAGTGAGGGAGATTTCGATCGGCTGGAGAATCTATGGATGGAGATTCTCGGGAACTCGGGCCAGCTGGCATCTTCGGTTGCCGAGCTCGCCGCGGCCGGAATAGAGGGACTGCGCCTGGGCTACGAGGCGGAGATCAAGCCCCTGCTCGAGTTGACCTGGGGGGCGCTTGGCGAGGGGGAAGAAGGGGCGTCCCTTGGCGTTGACGCGGGGGACAAGGCCGCGCTGGGAGAGGCGTTGGTAAGAGCTTTTCCGTCCAATAAGGAATACCTCGCCTATTTTCTCGATGCTTTTCTCGAGTCCAACGACCCGATGTCCGTAGAGCGGGCCTTCTTCAATGCCTGCGGCATCGAGGATGCTCCTGACAAGGTGGAGGCCCTGGATAGGCTCAGCCAACTTCTCGAATACAAGCCAGGAGCGATCGTCTACCATGAGTCCGGCTGGGGAATGGGAGAGGTACTCGAGGTAGATGCCCTGTTAGGCCAGGTCAGGGTTGACCTGGATGAGAAGAAAGACCACAGGATCAGCATCGACGCGGTTGACTCAATCCTGCAGTTGATACCGGTGGATAGCTTTCGCGGGTTGTGTTTTCGATCGTCCGAAGAACTCACGAGGATGGTTGAAGAGGATCCGGTCAGTCTAATTCAGAAGGTACTGGATGATTTCGGCAGTCCCATGGCCCAGAAAGACATCAAGGCTCACCTGACCGCCAGCGCCATCGATGCCAGTGGCTGGACTCGTTGGTGGGGGCGTACGAAGAAAGAATTGCGAGCGTCGGGTTTCTACAGGATCGGGGATCGTTCTCCCTACCATGTCGAAAAGCTCGAGGAAGCTGTCAGCTTCGAGGATGAATTGATCGCGCGCTTCAGAACCGCTGAGTGGAAAGATGGCCGACTCGCCGTCAGGGAGTTGCTCAAGGGCGGCGAGAAGAAATATCCGAATGCCTATCCTGAGTTGGTCTCCGGTTTGATCGCCCTGCTGGGTCCGGGCTCGAATAAAGACAAGTCTCTCGAGGTCTGCCTCTTCCTGTCCCGGGTAAAGGACGCTGACGATTCCTGGGTCGAGGTCTTCAAGCTGATCACGAACGAGGAGATGGTGGCCGCTCTCGAGGCTCTCCCCGTAGGAGAAGATCCCCGCAAGGTTTTCAAGCTCCTGGGGGAGCTCAGGGCGGATGACCAGCTTCCCGTGGCCATCGATGCATTTATCTGCAAGTCTGACAATATCAGGAAGGTCGCCTTCGAGGTGCTTGATTCGATAGGCGCGGACGAGTTAACAAAGATGTGTTCGCAGGTCTATGCCTCTCCGAGGATCGCGCCGGAGGCCTGTCTCTGGCTTCTCAAACGGCGTCTGACGGGGCAGCCCGGAACGGGACTCGAGTCGCTCTTTGAGCGCACCAATCGCGAGCTCCTGATTCTCATGGTCGACCTGCTCGAGCATCTCATCGACAAGGAGGCACGTCTGGGCCGTAGCCTGGTGAGAGATCTTATCAAGAAGATTGAGCCTCTCATGTTCTACGAGGATGGAGCTTTTTTCAGAGAGGCCATCGAGCTCATGGAGACCCCGGAGCGCGAGATGGTTTACAGGCGTGTCCTGAGGAACCAGGAGTACCTTCCCAGTCACGCGCACAGGTTCCTCGACATTATCAGCCAGATTGAGCCTGTCATCAGCCTGGAGGACCAGGTTCCCGACTGGGAAAACCCCGACATTATCTTCTCGACCAGCAAGGGTGAGGATACTCTCAAGGAAGAGTTGCGGGAGCTCAACGAGGTCAAGCTGCCGGAGATCGCCAAGGCGATCGGGGCGGCCGCTGATCTCGGAGACCTGAGTGAAAACGCCGAGTTCACCTCGGCTCTCGAGGAGCGGGACAGCCTGGTCAGCAAGGCTGAGAAGATCCAGGAAGACCTTAAGAAGATTGTCCTCATCGATGCCTCCCAGTCTGAAGAGGGGACCGTCGGCCTCGGCTCAAAGGTCAGCGCTGAGAACCTGGAGACGGGAGAGAGGGTTACCTACGCGGTACTCGGACCCTGGGATGGCGGCCCGGAGGATGGTGTGCTCAATTACCGGAGTCCGCTGGGCCAGTTCTTCCTGGGATCGAGCGTCGATGATGAGCTCGATGTCGTTCTTCCCGGCGGCACCAGCCGCTACAAAATCCTCGGGGTCGAGTCGATCTTCGACTGATCCAGCCTCGATCTTTTCAAGGCCAGGCCAAAAATCAGGGATTCCTTCTGCGGCAGGACGTTTCTGGTTTTAAGATAACCCTGTTGGATGTTTACAAGGCATGGGGCTGCCTTGTCCGTCCCGGGACCGATCCAGGGTCCTGTTTCAATATTCGTTACCTCTTTTTCGGTTTTACCGGGGTGGTTCATCATGTCGTCAGCTCACTCATCTTACAGGAAATATTACAAGGATCCCCTGGAGCTCGTTTCCCGCTTACAGGATCTCGTCGATAACCGGGACAGCTACCCGGGCGCGGAGCTCTTCCTCCAGATGTTCGAGAGAGTTTTCAGGATGGTTGGAGACGAGGCCTTTACCGCAGACCTGAAGATGTTGAATCATGCTCTGCTGGAACTGCGCTATGCCTTCAAGGTGTTCGCTCCTTACAGGTCCGTACGCAAGGTCTCCGTCTTCGGGTCGGCCCGGACACCCAGTGACCGCTTTGAGTACAAAATGGCCGAGAGGTTCGCTAACCTGGTTACGCGCCTGGGCTATATGGTTATCACCGGAGCGGGTCCCGGGATCATGGAGGCTGCCCAGGGCGGCGCCGGCCGGGCGAGGAGCTTTGGTGTTAATATCAGGCTGCCGTTTGAATCAAAAGCGAACGAGATCATCCAGGATGATCCCAAGCTCATCCATTTCAAATACTTCTTCACCCGTAAGGTTTGTTTCCTGAAAGAAACCGACGCGGTTGTTATCTTTCCCGGCGGTTTCGGAACTCACGACGAGGCCTTTGAATCGCTGACCCTGGTTCAGACGGGCAAGAGCCACCTCGTTCCGATCATATTCGTCGATCGCCCCGGGGGAACCTATTGGAGTGACTGGCTCGAGTATATACGCAAACACCTCGTTGATTCAGGCTATGTGGATGGGTTCGATGAGAGCCTCTTCCAGGTGACCACGAGCGTTGATGACGCGGTGGCCGCAGTTGACAGGTTCTACCTCAACTATCATTCCTGCCGCTATGTGAGGCCCCTGCAGGTGATCCGGTTGAAACATCCCGTCAGCGATGAACTTTTAAAACGGCTCAACAGAGATTTTCGGGACATCACTGTGGCCGGTTCCATCGAGAGGCTTCCCTGTGCTCTCGAGCCGGAGATTGATGAGCCGGAGGTTATGGACCTTTACAGGATCGCCTTCCGCTTTGACCGCAAGAGCTATGGTCGTTTGCGAGAGATGATCGATGTTCTGAATGACGACGCGGCGGCCTGATTGTCCGCGCGCGGCCGGGTCAGGCAGGGCCTGAATACTCAAACAGGTTCTTTTCCGTTTCCAGGATTCGCAGGAGCTCGAGCTCTGCGGGGGAGGGAATACTGTTCGCCAGCCGGTTCCAGATATCCCTGATAAGAACTTCCGTGGTGGGCGGCGGCGTGCTCCCGGTTTCGAGTACCTCGTTGAGGTTCCGATGATCGATCGGTTCGATGACCTTCTCATTCACGATCGTGTCAAGAAGCTCCAGGGAGATGATCCGGCCTGTCAGGGGGTCCGGGGCTCCCCTGATGACCACCTCGAGATCGTAGTTGTGTCCGTGGCCGCCCTCGTAGCTGCATTTTCCGAAGACCTCGAGGTTCCAGTCGGGATCCCGGTCGGGTCTCGATAGCCGGTGGCCGGCATTGAAACGATAGAGACGGCCAAGGTAGACGGTGCTCACGAAGATTCTCCGCGATACTCGGCGTAGAGAAAGGAGTCCTCTCTCAGCCTCACCCTGGAGAGCTCGACCTCTTCTTTACTGAATTCAGGTTCGATGAGGTTCCAGATGTAGACGGCCAGGTTCTCGGTTGTCGGTATGTTGTCCCTGAAACCTTCGACCTCTTCGTTGATGTGCCGATGGTCAAAACGGCTGACGATCTTTTCCCGCAGGATCTCATCGATACGGCGCAGATTGATCACCATTCCTGTGAGGGGGTCAACCGATCCGCGAATCGTTACCTCGAGCTCGTAATTGTGGCCATGTCCGTGCGGATTGTTGCAGGCGCCGAACACCTCGCGGTTCTTTTCAGGTGTCCAGTCCTGCCGGTGGTAGCGGTGAGCCGCGCAGAACCGGACCTTCCTGGTGACGTCTACTGATCCCGGGGCGCTCATGACAGGGAGATCCCTCCATCTACCGTGATGACCGACCCGGTAGTCCAGGAGGAATCATCTGATGCTAGGAACAGAACCAGTGAGGCTATCTCATCCGTGGTGCCGACCCGTCCAAGCGGATGCATGCCGCCGGCCGACTCGAGGAATTCGCTATGCGAAGCTCCCGCGCCGCCCTCGCGTCCGAGGTGGATCGGGGTGTCGACCACGCCGGGGCAGATCGCTATGACTCGCACTCCGTTGCCGGCCTCCTCGATGGCGCAGGATTTTGAGAGCATGACGAGACCGGCCTTGGCGGCGCAATACGCGCCAGAGCCAGGAACCGGGCGCAAGCCGAGGGTTGATGAATTGTTTACGATGACTCCTCCGCCATTGTCCCGCAGCAGGGGGAGCGCGGCCCTTGTCATCATGAAGGGGCCTGTGAGGTTGGAGGCGAGGGCTTCATTCCAACTCTCGATGGAGGTGTCCGCTATCGCGGCGGGCTGGTAGGTGCCGGCGTTGTTGAAGAGAAGATCCAATCGTCCCCATCTCTCTTTAACAGCCTCCACCACCTTTTCCGCGTCTCCCGGCGTCTCGTGGTGTCCGCTGACGACCAGGCAATGCTCTTCACCCAGCTCGGCGGCGAGCGTCTCCAGCTTGGATTTCGTTCGCCCGAAGAGGGCCGCCTTTCCGCCTGCCTCACAGTATCTCAGGGCTGTGGTTCGTCCGATCCCGGATCCCGCTCCTGTTATGATCGCGACCTTGTTGTCCATTTCCCTGGCGAGTCCATTGCTGTTGGGGGTGAAGGGCAGATTTCCCGCTTAAAGATCAAAAATAAAACGATACGCTCCTGGGAGCGACATTTCAACTTGTTGAGCTCGATTGAACGCGCCAGCAGGGATCTGGTTTTGACGGGGAGTCTGTGTTAGTTATTACTTTTGTGATTCGGCACCTAAGCTGGTTTTCTATCGGAAATGGAAGGAACTGAATGAGCGACTACAGGAAGCTTGTCCAAAAAGAAGCCCTGGAATTTCTGAAAGAGTCCTGGGATCAGTACAAGGCGGACGAGGGAGAGTTCGGCGGAGCCTCTTCTCTTCCGAATCTTGCCCAGTGGATTGATGCCGGGGAGGTCCTCTCCGGACGGATCAGCGAGATCTCCGCGAAGTGGGGTCATCGGGATTATCTCTGGGTTGAGTCCAATACCCGCAACCCTTCGCGCGAAGCCGGGGGCGATCGCTCAAGCAAGGCTTTTGCGAGCTTCCTGCAGGATGTTCGTTACGAGGTGAAAAAACTCGCAAAGAAGAAGCGCTGAAGGTGCTCAGGCTCCCGGATCTTCTTCAGGAGCTCTCGCGGCGCGCGACTGGTCCCGGGTCGGATAGAGAAGACTGTCCATGCTCAAATGGCTTGAGTCTCTCCGCCGGGCCCGCTGGATGAGCATCGCGGCGGCATTGCGCAGATGCCGGGGCCGGGTGCTGCGAGCTATGAACCGATTGAAATAATTCTGCGAGTGCATCCAGTTTCGGTTACGTCGACACAGCTCACCTACGAGGTAGAGATAGACAGGGTTCTTCTCCTTGCGCAGGGATTTTCGAAGATAGGCTATCGCCTGCCGGAGGTATCGATGCCGCAATCTCTCAGCCGTGTTTTCATCTAGGGCCGCCGGGGTGTCGAGGCGAAGACCCCAATACGCCCGTAACATTCTCATGCCGGTTTCAAGCGGCTCATATCCGAGCAAGGGTGAAAGCAACCCTGCCCAGTAATATTGGAGGTGAGTGGGCGGGTCTCCCGCAGAGCGGTCCGTTTCAAATTCGTCATCGAGCTTTTCTATATATTTCCTGAAATAAGCCTCGATGGTCAGGGCCTCGATGCGGCCGCCGAGGAAGTCCCGGCTGTAGCCGGAGAAACGGCAGTCGGGGCAGGAGTGAATCTCGACCCTGATGACATGCGGGGCCTTGGTGTGAATCAGGAGATCCGTGTCCTGGCCCAGCACCTCGCAGCCGCCAACCTCGCGTACATGGAGTTGGCAGCCGCACATGGGGCATACGGTTTCAATCGTCGACCAGCAAATCATGGCAGGACGATACTCCTGATGGCGGTGGTTGCGTTATTTCAGACAGGGGGAAGGCTGTTTTCAGCCGGGTTGACCTGCCGCTTTGCGCTGTCTGCAGGGTCAACTTTAATTCAATTATATCACTTGCCTGCGAACTCGCTCCGAAAGCCGGCTGGCGATTGCTTACCCGGTGCGGACAAATACCTCACAGAAGACTGACCTGCCGCTGAACTCGCGCAGGGTACGCGCCAGTTCCGGCTGTTTCAGGGAATCCGGGGTCATCAAAGGGGCTTCCATGCCAGTGACATGGAGGCTGGAGAGAGCTCTCAGCGGGTCTTTTTACTGCCGGGGAGGGCCCGGCCGATTCTCCGCCTCGCGTTGATCATCTTGCGCCCAGCCTTGGATTTCATACGGTAGCGAAATCCCCTGCGCTGGCGTTTTCTGGAGGTGGTTCGAATTCTGACTTTCATCGGTCGGCTCAGTCTCTTGCTACGACTTTAATTGAAGCCGAGGATTATATTCTCCCGGGGGCGACAATTCAAAGAACAATCTTGCCGCGTCCCAGGATGTCGTGAAGATGGATCATTCCGCCTGGCTTACCCAGAGGGTCGAGGACCACAAGTGAAGTAATACCATGCACTTCCATTACCTGGAGTGCATCTTTGGCAGATGCTGTGGCATCGATGGTCAGCGGGTCACGGGTCATCACCTCACCTACTGGAGTCCCGAGATCAATTGATTCGGAGCTGTCCTGCTTCTGAACGAGGATTCTGCGGAGGTCTCCGTCTGAGAGGATACCAGAGAGCTCTCCGTTTTCGGAAACAACCAGGGTGACGCCAAGGTTTCCCTTGTCTGTCATTTCGGCAATAGCGTCCCGGAGGCTGGCCTCTGCTGTAACGGTCGGAAGCTCCTTGCCGCTGCGCTGTATATCCCGCACCTGGTAGCGCAGGCGCTGGCCGAGGTCTCCTCCGGGGTGGTAGTGGGCGTAGTTCTCAGCCGTGAAGTTTCTCTCTTCCAGGAGGACCATAGCGAGCGCATCGCCAAGGGCGAGGGTGACCGTGGTGGAGGCGGTGGGCGCCAGGCCAAGGGGGCAGGCTTCTTTCTCTACCCCGGTGTCGAGGGTCAGGGAGGCGAGCTTGCCGAGGGAGGATTCCCTGTTTCCCGTGAGGGCGATGATCTCGACTCCCAGCTGGCTGGCCGCGTTGCTGACGGCGAGAACCTCGGAGGTTTCGCCGCTGTTGGAGACCGCCAGCAGTACGTCGGAAGATGTCAGCATTCCGAGATCTCCGTGCAGGGCGTCCACGGTGCGGAGATAGAAGGCCGGGGTGCCGGTCGAGGAAAGGGTGGCCGCAATTTTTTCGCCAATGGTGCCGGATTTTCCAACCCCGGTCAGGGCGACACGGCCCTCCAGTTCGAGGAGCTTCCTGACGAGCAGGCTGAAGTTTTCGTCAAGCTGGGACGCCTTCTGGAGTATGGCATTGCCCTCCTCCTCGAGGATTCTCCGTCCTTTTTCGATAATGTCGTCGGAATTGGCGCACATGGAACTGAGGGTTAACACCCCGGGGGGGCTGTGTAAAGCGATAATGGCAGACTGGTATTTCAGGGTCGGCGATTAGCCGTTTCAGACGCATCGGCTGCATCCCGGCTTCCAGCGTAAAAAATGCCGATGGCAGCGAGCCTCTGTATTCGGTTATCTTGCGCCAATCATGGCTGGAAGTAAATCCGAACCAGAAAAGGAAACCTGTCTTCTTCGCGGAGCCCGGGTGCTCAGCGGCGGAGAGGATCTCGGAAGGCCCGGGGTGCTTGTCAGCGGCGGCCGGGTCGTCGCTGTAGGTTCCGAGGCGGCTAAGATGGCCAGGGGAACCCGCTGCACGAGGCTGAAGCTGGATGGATTCACCCTCACTCCCGGTTTTGTCGATCTCCATACCCACGGGGCCGCAGGGGTCGATTTTGTCGAGGCTTCGGCCGAAGAGTTTGAGAGCTCCATGGCTCATTATCTTGCCCATGGAGTGACCTCTCTGCTGGTCAGTGTTTACCCGACAAGCTGGGCCAGGTCCTTGAAGGTGATCGAAAAGCTCAGCTCTTTTATACGTCAGGGGCGCGGGAGAGGAGTCGCCTTCGGCATTCACCTCGAGGGACCGTTTGTGAGCCCGGCTCGCCCCGGCGCTCTCCCACGGAGGTATTTTCGCCGCCCCTCGGGGAAAGATTTCCG
>CAJWMA010000064.1 GCA_913042995.1 uncultured bacterium
GTCCATGAGGCCATCAGGCCGTCAAAATCTTTCTTGAGCAGTTCGGCAGTCTCTTCCTCCCCCGCAGTACGGACGATGTAGCCCATACCCTTCGGCGGATCGAGACTGGCCAGTTTTTTACGCAGGGCGCTTCGCTCGGAACCATCCCGGATCCGCTTGGATACTCCATGACGGCTGACTCCGGGCATCAGCACCAGGTATTTACCCGGCAGGCTGACGTAGGTCGTCAGGCTTGGCCCCTTCATTCCAATCGAATCCTTGGAAATCTGGACAAGGATGTCCTGACCCTTGCGGAGAATGTCCTGCATCTTCATGTCACGAGACCCGGGAACCCGCTCAGAAAGACGGTCGACGGGGACCACGGTTGAATCTTTATAGATGCCCAGTACATCCGAGACGTGCAGAAATCCGTTACGGCCAATACCGATATCAACGAAGGCCGCCTGGATGGACGGCTCTACATTGACAACCCTGCCCTTGTAGATATTGCCCAGGTATTTCTTTTCCGCCGCACGCTCGTAATAGAGCTGGTCCAGCCGGCCATCCTCAAGAATCCCAATACGGATCTCCTGCGGCTCGACCGCATTGATCAGGATCTTCCTGACAACGGCAGGTTCCTCACTCTCGATCCGCTTCCTGGACCTGGCCTTCTTCCGCGCGGCTGGCTTCTTAGCGGAATCATCGGACTTCCTGCCTCTGCCCCGACCCCGGCCACGACCTCGGCTCCGGCCTCCACCGGTTTTCTTCTCCTGAGATGAACCCTTGCCGCGCCCTCGACCCCGGCTTCTGCGTCGACCAGAGCTCCTGCCCTCCGAAGAGTCAGACTTGGACTTCGAAGCGGGCCGTCGCTTCGACGAGCCCTCCTTCTCCTGCCCGGACTTGCTCTCGGCAGCCTGGGCCGTAGCGGCAGCCGGCTTCTTCGCCCCGGAACGACGCCTCGGACGCGAACGCCTGCGGCGTCTCTTCCCCCCTGACTGCGCCTTGCTTTCCGATTCGGAGCCAGTCTCTTTATTCTGATCCGTAGCCTTCCCAGCCGAGGAACCGGAACGGGCCGGCTGTTTTTTCCTGGACGATGAACGACGCCGAGCCTGGGAAGCTTCGCCGCCCCTGCGCTCGCCTTCGCTTTTACCCCGGGGACGCCGACGGCGGCGAACGGGCTTGCTATCCTCGGCGGTCTTCTTTTCACCGCCGTCAGCCCGGCTCCTCGTCTTGGCCTTGACAGCGCGTCCCTCGCCTTTCTCTGAAGATCTTGCGGGCCGCCGCCTGCGAGTTCGCGTCCGTTCCGGCTGTTGCTCTCCTCCCGAACGGCTCGCATCTTTTGAACGCGAAGCTTTAGACTTTCTCTTGCCTGCATCGGCAGAGGCGGCAGTCCGAGAGGCTCCTGAACGCGACCTGCTGCCGCTCGAACGTTTACGAGAAGGCTTTCGAGCTGAGTCGCCGGAGGCTTTCGCCTCGGACGGTTTTCTTTTTCGCGAACCGGAAGAACCGGATCGGCGTTTCGACGATTTACCGTCGCCTGAGCCCAAACCCGCGCCAAATTCCTGGCGACCGGACTCGGATCTCTTTGTTTCAGTTTTTTTACGTACGGCCAAAATAATCTCTTAAAGATCTACATCGGGAAATCGCGACAGGCCTGGAATTTATAGAAATACCGCCCTCGAGGAGCATCTGCCCGTATGAATCGAACCACCGGAAGCGATTCTGAATGTGATGAGAGAAAACGCTCTCACCCTCGCGAGTGAAACCCCCTGTTTTACTTGTTTATAAAAAAAAAACAACGGAAGAGTTGTAAGAAGAAACTCTTCCGCTGTTTCGTAACTTATTTATTTACAGGTATTTCAGTTGTCCTTTGTCTCCTGAAGAGTTCTCCCGCCCTCAAGACCATCCTTGCCGAAGAAATCCTCCTCGCGATGCTTATTGATCCTGTCACGGAAGAATTTCCCTTCCTGCTCGGAATTATTAAGAATCCGCGGAGTGATCATGATCAACAGCGATTCAATCTCCGCCCGCTCCTTGTTCCAGGAAAACAATCTCCCCATCAGGGGGATTCCCGCCAGAATCGGAATGCTCGTCTTAACATTGGACCGCTTCTCGGTCTGCAGGCCTCCGATGACGGCTGTCTGGCCATCTCGAACCCGCATATAGGTGACAACCGTCTGGGCCGACTCCCGGGGCAGATCGATAAAAGATTCGGTCTGGCTTCCAGGAGCCGAAAAGGCGAAACGCTCGAAGCCAGCGATTGAAGAACTGGAGCCTGAGAGCGTTGAGACCTTCGGAATGATGCTCAGGTTGATCTCATCTGTACCCGGCACGACGTGTGGAGTGATATACAGGGTGAAGCCGATATTGATCGGTGAGCGATCATTTTCCTCGATCGCTACGGTGACATTGCCGTTCTGATCCTGCTGGATCTGCTGGATGGCGAAGGGGATCGTCTCTCCGACAAAAATGACGGCTGGGCGGTTGTCCAGCATCGTGAGGGCCGGCTCCTGGACAATCTGCGTCCGTTCATCATCCTTGACCATCCGCAGGAAGGCGTGCATCTGGGTAAGATCCAGAACGCCGAGCGCTTCGAATCCATTTACGCCAAGAGAGCTGACTCCGCTCTGCCCAACGTTAAAGGGAAAAGTTCCTCCAAAAATGCTCAGCGGATCGCCGGAAAACTCCGGGTTCTCCCGCGGCGTGATAAAGCGGGTCGATGCGGTGAATCCATCGCGCTCAGGGGTGCTGGGATCATCGAAGCGGACCCCCTGCTCAAGCAGATCGGTGTTGGTCGTCCGGATGAACTTGACCTCCACATGCACCTGGGCGGGAGGTACATCGAGCAGCTTGATGATCTCGGCCATCTCCTCCAGCTTTGGCCGCGTGTCCTTGACAATGATCGTATTCGTCCCCGGATCATAGGTGAGCTGCCCGCCATCGGTGGTGACGATCTGGCGAAGCGCTTCCTCCAGCGGAAATCCGTCGCTGGCTGAGACCTTGGCCTCATTCCCCGCTCCCGGGCTGGCAGCGACGACCTCGTGGGCGAGGTTCTCGATATTGGCCATCCTCGCAATGTAGGGCTCCGAAGGGCGTATGTAACGCAACTGGAAAGACCGCGTCTCGAATTCGGACTTGAGGGTGTCAGGATGAACCACGCGAAGAATACTGCTTTCTCCAGAGCTCGAGGGCGCGCCACTGACGACCACGAAACCGGCGGTCTTGACCAGCGTATCGAGGGCTTCCCTCCAGGGTACGTTATTAAGGCTGAAGCTGACCTGCCCCTCGACCTGCTTGCCGATCACGATATTGACGCCGGCCTGCTTGGCGATAAGGTCTACCACCAGCCTGAGGTCCGCATCGTTGAATTCCATGCTGACCGTCGCGGGCTGAGTAAAACGCACCAGGCGGGGGCTGACCCTCACAACCTTGCAATTCGACTGTTTGGCAAGAAGCTTCATCGCCTCCATCCAATGAAGCCGCTCAACACTGATGGTGACCTTCTCCTTCACATTGGCATCGGCGATGATGTTGACCCCGGCGCTGGCGCTCAGGGTCTTCAGCGCGACGGAGAGATCCTCGTCCTTGCAGTCCAGGTTCACATAGCCTGCGCCGAGGAAATCTCCAGGTTCTCTATCGGAGCCCGAGATGTACTGTCTGAAAAGTCCCAGGGCCTTCCCCTGATCATCCTGGGCCTCGGCCGATGTGGCCAGGCTGCCGCAAATGATCAGGAGCACGGCCAGAGCCCTCTCCCGCAAACTACAATTTTTCATGATCTGTCCCTTCAATTGTTATCCCGACCGCCGGCCAGGTAGACCGGGATCGCCTCTCCCTTGTATTCGAATTTGACCCTGTCACTGGCGACCTCCAGCAGCAGGAATCCCGAGATGCTGTCGCCCGGTCTCAGCGGCTTGCCATCGACGACAGCAAGTCCTCTGCCTCCGCCGACCAGGATTCCCTTCACAGAGGGCTTCTTGCCCTCGAATTCCGCACGGATCGCTGTACGCCGGACCAGCTCGGCCGTTCTACGCCGCAACTCTGAGGCAACCGGCGCGTACTCGGCCGAGAGCGCCTTCAGCTTTCGGGTGTCAGCGAACACCGCCCGGCTCAATTCCTCGGCTTCCCGGTAGTCGCCGGAATCAAAGCTTGCCTGCATCTCGGCCAATCCCGCGACAGCCTCGCGGTAGTGGTATTTCAAGCGTACAGGTTTCAACCTCGAACCCTGGGAGGCCAACCTGGATTGGATATCCCTGTATTCTTTACGATGCCGCGGCAGCGAGAACACGGTCTCTTCGATGCCGGACTTCTCAATCTTCACCCAGGCCGTCAACGCGCCGGATTCATCTCCATTGGAGAGAGCCTCGAAAACCTTCGCGGACAAGCCTCTCAGGCGGCTGACCGCCTCCGCCTGGCTGATACCGACCCCCGGCGCTTCATCCGCTGGAGCCTCCCTGGCCTCCTTCGGTTCCTCAGGAGTGCTGAGCGGAAATGGTTCGCTGAACGGATCGCGGCCGCTCAGTCTTGGAAGCTCGAACGATTCAAGCTCCAGGGCCAGCTGGACAAAACCCGTATCGGAGCCGTAGGGCGCGAGCGCGGGCAGTTCCTGGACATCCTTGATGATGTTGCGTCCTCCCTGGGCGGCCCTGCGCAGAGAAGCGAAGACCTGGGCACGCTCATTGCGAAGGCCATGTACCTCGGCCTCCAACAGCGCGATAAGCCCGGCAGGTCCACCGAGAACTTTCGCATCCTGGTAGCTCTCGAGAGCCTCGTTGTAGCGCTTCTGCTGGCGTAGACACAATCCAATGGCCAGTCGATGCTGCGCCTCGTCCGGCTGTGCCTCGGCCATCACCTCCAGCTTGCCGAGAGCATCGGCTGCGCGCCCCTTCTTCCAATTACGGACAGCCTCGGAACGAAGGGCCGTCATACCTGAATCGTTGACTGCCTGCCTGGCTCCATCCTCACCCGCGTCAGAGTAGAATGGGAGAGAGCACAACCCCAGCAGGAGCGCATACCTCAGGAAAGCGGGGCTGGATCCGAAAAGCTTCTTCATGGCTTGCTCCCGGTCTCCTTGAGATAGGTGTAGGTGCTGACCGTCAGGTCGATCTCCTTGACCGAATTCCTCGCCAGGCCCAGCAACTCAGAATCATCTCTTTCACGCAGGTCACCCTCGGGAAATTCACCCCTGGCTCCCAGCGGCTTCAGGCTGACGGCGTCAATCTTCAGGAAGCGCTTGTGATTCTCGATACGGCTCATGAACTGCAGCAGGTCAGGCACCGTACCCAGGAGCTGGAAACGGTACCGATGACGAACGAAGTTCCTGACATTGGCCTCGCCGTCAGCTGCAGCGGCCGAATCCGCCGGAGGCAGATACTCGGCGCTCTTGATCAACAGCTGCGTATTGCGGCGATACTCATCCATGACCTTTACGAAGGCATCGTGCTGCACGTGCTCCTCCGCGGGCAGGATCTCCGCATAGCTGTCCGTCGTCTGGATCAGCCGGGTCCTCTGCCCCTGGAGACCGGATATCCTGCCGATCTTGTCGCGAAGCGAGGTCTCCTCGGCCTCGCACGCCGCCAGGGCAAGAAGAACGCCCGAGCGTTCACCCAGCTTGGAGTAGATCAGGAAGCCAAGCCCGGCGCAAAAAACGAGACAGGCGCCGCCCAGCGCCGAGAGCTTCTGCTTCTGGTTTAAATTTTTCAGGAATTCGCTCATCGATCAGGTCTCCGTATCCGCGGCCGTATTTTCCTGGAGTCCCCGCAGGTCGAGACGAATCGTGAACCGAAGGTTGTGCGGCTCACGATAGCCTTCAAGAACCACGGACCTCCACTCAGGCCGGCTGATACTCTGGAAATCGGAATAGAAATTCCCCGGCTTCAGGGACTCATCCAGGAAATCGAGATAGAACTCATCCGCCCCCTTCAGGCGCTCACGAAAAGCCGTCATCCTGCCGACCTGGCTTCCGGCTGAATAGCAGAGCAGCCTCAGGGATCCGCCGCTGCCGGCCATCTCGCCGGCCCGGGGCCGATCTTCGGGATCACGCTCCTTCATATCCAGCCGGACAAGCCAGATATGATCAGGAGTCAGCCGAACCAGCTCGGTCAGCTTCTTCGACCAGAGAATACGATTGGTCTTGATGCTGATGATCGCTCGCTCTCTCTCCTTGTAGTCGTTGATCTCATCTAAAAGGGTATCTACCTGCACAGCTTCCTTCTTGTAAGCGAAGATATCCTGCTGCCTGCCCTTCAACTCATCCCCCAGGCTCGAGGTGGAGAACACCAGGTAGAGCCAGGTCAAGAGCAGCAGACCTGCCGCGGCCAGCCCCGAGGCACCAAGGATCAGCTTGAGCTTTGGATCCACGCCAGCGGAGCGAAACTCAGGAGGTAAAAGATTGATTCGAATATTCACTTTCATCGCCATTCTCTTCAATAGTCCAGGACACGCGACGCAAGACCCACAGCTACCGCCAGCTGCGGGGAGTTACCTGCTGAGGCCAGCGCTCCTGCCGAGCCCTCGGCCTCCTCCACTCCCTCGAGAGGATTCCATTCACTGACTTCGCGCCCGAAGGTCTGTTCGAAAGCGTCACCGATGCCCGGAAGCGATGCGCTGCCGCCGGACAACCGAACCGACTCGACCACGCGTTCATGATGGTTTTCGAAATAATCTATTGAGGCGTAGATCTCCGCGGCCAGGTCTCCGAGGATCGGCGAAACGCACTCCATCACCTCGAAGTTGTCCGCGCCGGACTCGCACTTGATCCTGTCACCCTCCTCGTGGCTGACTCCCATGCGCCTCGATATGGACTCTGTAAAGTCTTTTCCGGCCAGGTAGATCTCCCTCGAGAAAGAGGAGACTCCATCCTCGAGAATGTTGATGCTGGTCTTGGAACCGCCTACATCGATCAGGGCCGTGACCCCATCGAGAGTTTTCCCGGCGCCGGAGGGCGGGCTGGTCAGCTCGAAAGCGCTTCCTATCGCGAAACCGTCGACATCGACCGCAACGGGAAGCAATCCGGCAGCCCGCACGACACCAAGAAGATCATCCAGCGTCTCTTTCCTCGCTGCCACCAGGAGCACCTGCATCTCGTCGCCAGGCTGATCCGCCTCGGGGTCCCCCGTCTCGAGCATGGCGCAATCAAGGGCCACCTCTTCCAGCTCGAACGGAATGTGCTTCTCAGCCTCGTACTTCAGCGAGCTGCGAAGCTCTTCCTCCGACATCCGCGGCATGGAGATATAACGAACCACCACGGATTTCCCGGACACTGAAACGGCAACGTTCTTTGCCCTGATTCCCGCGCTGGAAAAAAGCTCCTTGAGAGCTTGCGGTAAATCCTCCCGATCTACCGCTGGCGCAGTGCCCAGGGCGCTCAAATGCATTTGCCCGGCGGACTCCACCATCTCAACAGCCTTTATTTCCTGGCTGCCTATGTCAAGCCCGACAAGGCTCTGCTTTGTAAACATCTCCACTCCCGCACTAACTGCATTTTTCCTCGTAATCCTGCGCGAATCTTCCCCTGCGCAGAGACATTCGATATTCTGCTCCATCGGCCAGATGCAGCAAGTTCTGTGCTAACTAACTGGGTTATCGGTACGGTAGAGACGAATTGTTACCGCAAACCTTTATTAACAAAGGTGTTACCAACAATATCTATTTTTCCAGAATGCAGATGAGCGGTGAACTCCGCCTGGCGAGGTGACCATGAAGGGATGCGACCGGTAATAACGCCCGATCGCCAGTCACCCGGCTTCTCCCATCTCAACCCTGGCTGGTCAGAAGAAATCCGGCAGCAACTTGCTGGTGCGACGGGCCAGGAATTCTTCGCTCTCACTGGATTGTTCGGCCCCAAGACACTGCTCAGCAACCTCGACCGCCTCCTTCATGGTCACCTGCCGAATGATGCGCTTGACGGTAGGAATGGCGATGGGACTGAGGCTGAAATGCCGCAGCCCGAGTCCCATCAGAAGCAGGACGTAGGCCGGCTCACTGCACATCTCGCCGCAGATCGAGACCTGGATCCCGGCCCGGTTGCTGGCGACGATCACCTCCCCTATCAGCCGGAGAATCCCAGGATGGGACGGTTGGTAGAGATGGGCGACATGTTCGTTGACCCTGTCGACGGCAAGAGAATACTGCACAAGGTCATTTGTTCCGATGCTGAAGAAGTCAACCTCGTCGGCGACCCTGTCGATGATCAGGGCGATGGATGGAACCTCTACCATGATGCCCACAGGCACTCGGGGCGCCATCTCGACCCCCTCAGCCTCCAGCTCATCGCGAACCTCCGCGATAATACTCTTGGCTGAGCGCAGCTCCTCGATGGTTGATATCATCGGCAGCATGATCTTGACCGGCCCGAATACCGAGACACGGAGCGCGGCCCTGAGCTGGCTGCGAAACATGCCCTGCTCCTGGAGACAGAGACGAATCGAGCGGCAGCCGAGAAAGGGGTTCGGCTCCTCAAAGCCGACAAACTCCTCGTGAAACTTATCCGCCCCGGCATCCAGCGTCCTGATGACGAGTTCGCGGCCGCGCAGGGCTTTGACCGCCTTACGGTAAGCTTTGAAATGGAGGTCTTCATCCGGGAAACCCTGGTCATAGAGGAACTCGGTTCTGTAGAGACCGATGCCCTTAGCCCCCCACTCGAGGGCGGTGGCTACCTCTTCGTGCAGCTCGATGTTTGCCGAGAGAGTGATTTCATGACCATCGATGGTTTCCGCCGGCCAGCTGATCTCCTCCTGCAACTGGTTGTAGAACTTTTCGGAATATCGCGCCTTGCGCCTGTAGCGCGCCAGGGTCTTTTTGTCGGGATTGACGACGACCTCTCCGGTATAGCCATCGATCACCAGGGTGTCGCCATTGACTACCTTTCGGGAGGCATCCTTGAGACCTACCACCGCCGGCACCTGGAGCGCTCGCGCCAGGATGGCCGTATGAGATGTACGGCCTCCAACGTCTACTGCGAAGCCGACCACCATCTCCTTGGCCATAGACGCTGTCTGGCTGGGTGTCAGGTTGTGGGCGACAACGGTAACGTTTTCCCGAAAGACCCGGGGCTTGCGTCTCTTGCCAAGAATTCGAGTCAGGAGCTGCCGCTCAATGTCCCTGATGTCATGTGAACGCTCGGAGAGGTATTCCGACTCCATCTGCTCGAATCGATCGTGGTATTCACCCAGGACGATTGATGAAGCGTAGGCTGCCGTGAACTTGTTGTCCCTGATTCGGCTGATGACATCGCTATGGAGCCCGGGGTCATTCAGCATATCCCGGTGAGTCTGAAGCACCTGGGCGGCGATCATCAATTCCTCGCCAAGATCCGCAATCTGGACCTCAAGATCACGGCTGGCCTTGCGAGCAGCCTGCTCGAAACGCCGAACCTCGGATTCAACATCTTCCTTCGCGACAAAGCGGCGATGAATCCTGAGATTGTCGGAGCGCAGAAGCGCCACCTCGGCAATCGAGATGCCCGGCGATACGGGAATGCCCTTGATCGTTTCCATTACTCTTCGTCAAACTTGCGTTCAAAGAGATCGATGATGGCGTCCAACGCGTCCGTCGCATCGGCGCCTTCCGCCTTCAGGCAAAGATTGGCTCCACACTCCGCTCCCATGCTCATGATGCCAAGAATGCTCTTGGCATCGACAAAGTCATCTCCTCCCTCACGGCCCAGCCTGACATCAGACTCGTACTGTGCGGCGGTCTTGACAAGCGCGGTGGACGCCCTGGCATGCAGTCCATACTTATTAGAAACCGTGACTGTGCGCTCTACTTCCATCTTCTAGCTTCTCTGCCTCTACTTTTAATTTTCAGCGTTGCCTCGTGTTCAACTTCGCGGCTTTCACCAAGGATCGCTCCCGGCCGCGAGTCCGGAGCGCCCGCCCTCAGTTGTCTCCATCGGCTGTCGCGCCGTTCCCGCCCGAATCGGGGGAGGACCCCGTCTTCAAAAACTCATCATAGATCACCCGGGCAAGGGCATCCGAATCGTGCCTGGCGAGGCACTCATCATGAGTCCCCCAGCCCCGCTGCCCGGCGGCCTCTTCCTGGTCAAAGAAAGCCCCTGTGACCAGCCTGACGGTTTTGTACTCGGCCTGGCCATTGAGATCGCAGGAGACCGCCTCCGAGCCCGCATCCTTATAGGTCTCGATAATCTCGGGTGGAACCATCCCATCATGGGCGACCACCGCGTCAGGGAAGCCATTGCCGACATGGACACGCAGCGCGGCGAGATGATCGCAGAGGGTATACCCATCGGTCTCCCCTGGCTGGGTCATGATGTTGCAGATATAAATTCGCTGGCGGCCGGTGGCATTGATCAGCTCCATCAACCCATCGATGAGCAGGTTCGGAATGACGCTGGTGTAGAGACTGCCGGGGCCGAAGATAAAGAGGTCGGCCTCATCGATCGCGGAGCGGATCTCCTGCGACATGGCGACCGGACAGGGACGAATTTCCACCTTCTGAATTCTCTTGGTACTCCGGGCAATCTGCACCTCCCCGGTACTCTTGGAACCATCGGGATGCTGAGCCACCAGGGAGACCTTCGCGCTGCTGGCCGGTATCACTCGCCCGCGAACATTGAGGATCCTGTTCAGCTCTCTGATGGACACCCCGAAATCGCCGACCAGCCTCGTCAACACGGTAATGAAAAGGTTCCCGAAGCAATGCCCCTTGAACTCCGCCTCATCAAATCGGTACTGGAAGGCCTTGGCTATCAGCGGATCGACATCCGCGAGCGCCATCAGGCAATTGCGAATATCTCCCGGAGAAACCATGTCGAAATCATTACGCAACCTGCCCGAGCTCCCCCCGTTGTCGGTGACGGTAACCACCGCGGTGATCCGGTCAGTATAGGCCTTGAGTCCGCGAAGCAGCGCCGCCATGCCGGTGCCGCCGCCGAAGGCGACAATCCTGGGAGCGGTTTTTCGCTGAGCACCCGTTGGGTAGGTGCTTACGCCAATCTCATTGTCAGCTGAACTGCTCATCAGCTTCTCTGAAAATATCAGTTATCCGTTTCGGATCATCACTCGTGGCAAGGTACCTGAGAGATTTTTCATCGCGATGAAGGGTTGCGACCCTCTTCATAATCTCCAGGTGAAGCTCAGCCGTCTCCTGGGATGAAAGCACAAGGAAGAGCAGGTGGGCCGGCTCTCCATCCACAGACTCGTAGGGAAGACCTTCTTCGGAGCGCGCGTAAACCCCAAGCAGTCCATCGATGAAATTGCAGCCCTTGGCATGGGGCACTCCAAGCCCCTTGCCAATCCCCGTAGATGCCTGGGTCTCACGTTTCTTAATAGCCTTCAGGGCATCCTTCACCGCCCCCTGATCGAGCTTTCCCTGACTAACGAGATGCTCGAGCATCTCCTCATTGGCCGACTGCTTGTCCCTGGCCTGCAGATCCAGGAGCATCGAGGAGGGTGGATACAACTCAACAAGATTCATGAAGTCACATACCTTTCAGGCGATAAATACGAGCCAGTCTACTTTCCGACATGTAAGTCCCCGGGGCAAGCTATCTATAAGAAAGCTGCGACTTTAACCCGCCTGGAACCTGTTCTGATAAGTCCACCAGCGGAATCAAACACTCCCGTTCACAAATAAGCTCACTTCTTTTTCTTTTCGACACCAGGCTCCGCCAGGAACCGGGGTTCGAACCAGTCACAGAATAAGCGTAAAGGCCTACGGAATAAACGCTTACTCACCAGAAGCAAAGAGTATCGACTCCCTGCCGCAAAGTCAATCCAACCCGGAGCAATCGGTAAAGGTTTCATCCCGCAAGACGGCCGCCTTCCTTTCCAGGTCGCCATCGGAGAAAAAGACCTCCTCGAGGCAGAGTCCGGAGGCCGGTGCTGTACAGCCTGTATCAACTCTCTGGCCGGATCGCAGAGCATCCAGGATCGTACCTGGGGCCCTCCTGCCCTGCCCGATCTCCAGCAAGGTACCGGAAAGTATCCGCACCATATTGTAGAGAAAGGCGTTTCCGACCACATCGATACGGATCAGCGAATCACCGGGCGCCGCCACCCTGACAAGATGGAGACACCGGACGGTGCTCACCGAAGTATCAGCGGTGCTGTTCTGAAGACAGGCGAAGTCATGCTGCCCCTCAAAAAAAACAGCCGCAGCCCGCATCGCATCGATATCCACCGGACCCCGAACTCGTGACACGTAGCGGCAGGAGAAGACATCATCGATCTCCTCGTTGAACCAGGTGTAGTGATAGTGCTTGCCTACCGAATCGAAGCGAGGCTGAAAGTCTTCCTCCTCATCGCGCGCCGCGACCACGCGGACATCGGCAGGAAGCTCATTGTTCAGAACGATCGGGAGCTTGTCGGTCGGCACAGAGCTGGCCGTGGTGAAGGCGCAGGCCTGGCCCCTGGCGTGAACCCCGGAATCTGTCCGGCTGGCCCCATCGACCCTCACCTCTTCGCCAAACGCCCCCAGGATGGCCTCCTGTAGTAACCCCTGGACAGTCCGCAAGCCCGGCTGGAATTGCCAGCCGTGACAGGCCGTCCCATCGTAAGCCACTATCAAACGAACCCGCCTCATCGATTCAGTCTCCTGTTTGCTCGCGACCCGGGCAGGGAGATATCAGCTACAGTTCTTCGGCTATCTGAATCGTGTTCAGCGCCGCGCCCTTGCGAATCTGGTCACCGACCACCCATAGATCA
Organism: uncultured bacterium; assembly: GCA_913042995.1. Taxonomy (GTDB): domain Bacteria; phylum Planctomycetota; class UBA8108; order UBA8108; family UBA8108; genus UBA8108. Next base: position 12,642 of record CAJWMA010000064.1, read on the forward strand.
TAGGTCGCGGCTTCATCCGGATGCTGCCGCAGCCTTCCGACAAAAACATCATCCTGATCGGCCGCCTGCAGCGGCGTGGGATAGCGATCATCATGCGGATCATCGATAACCTGGAGCCCGGGAGCCTTCTCGAAGGCCTCGCGGATCGCGGAGATGTCGAGCGGGCTCTCCGTGCTGACCTGGATGGACTCGGAGTGCGCCCGCTCCACGGGAACACGTACACAGGTAGCGCTGATCGGCACCTGGCCCAGCCCCATGATCTTCCTGGTCTCGAGCGTCATCTTCAGCTCCTCCTTGGTATAGCCGTCGTCCTGCACGACATCGATCCTCGGAACGAGATTGCCGGCCAGCCGATGGGGGAAGGGGCTGTCGTCAAGCTGCTCACCGGCAAGCTCACGTCTCAGGGCATCCATCCCCTTCGCGCCGGCTCCGGAGGCCGCCTGGTAGGTCGAAACGACAATCCGGGTCAACGGGGACAACTCCTGGATCGGCTGCAGCGCGACGACCATGATGATCGTTGAGCAGTTGGGGTTGGCAATGATTCCCTGGTGACCGGCGATCGCTCCGCTGTTCACCTCGGGCACCACCAGGGGAATCTCAGGATCCATCCGGAAAGCGGATGAGTTGTCGACAACAACGGCTCCCGAGTCAACCGCAAGGGGAGCGTATTCACGTGAAATCGAGGCCCCGGCGGAAAAGAGAGCCAGATCTATCCCGGAAAAGGAATCCTGTCCAAGAACCTCGATCGGGAGGTCTTCCCCCTTGAACTGGACCGTCTTCCCCGCGGAGCGCTCCGATGCCAGCGGGCGAATACTGCTGAGCGGAAAATCGCGAGTCTCGAGGACATCGAGCATTTCCTGCCCGACAGCCCCGGTAACGCCTACAACCGCAACACTTTTTGAACTCATGATCGATCCTTGTTCCGCGACTTTTCCTTTTTCTCCTTGTCGCGGCGATCTTTAAGTATCGTGAGGAAGGTCATCAGGGGGATCCCCAGACAGAAAAACGCGACGACAATCAGGATGAGTAGTTTTGGGAAACTGACAAAAAACATAGGCCCCTCTCCGGCGCCTGATCACCTTCAAAAGCCAAACGGCTTAGACTACCGGCAGCCATCGGAGTACGCAATAGAATCCGTCCCCTCAAGCATCCGGAAAAGTTCAACCCGGAAGCGTAAACACATTAAAAACAATCGGCTACGACTCTCCCAGGCCATCTACAGAGGCGCGGTAGCTCAACGCCTCGAGAATATCCTCTTCACCGACATCCTGGGCACCTGAGAGATCAGCTACCGTCCTCGCCACACGAAGCGCACGAACGAATCCCCGGCCCGAGAGCGCCATGGGCGTCGAAACGCGACGCAGAACAGCAAGGCTGTCGGGAGTAAATCGACCGGCCTCCAGCAGATCGGATGCGCTGATGGCTGAATTGAGAAGCGCCCCGCCCCAACGCCGTGACTGCCGCTCTCGCGCCCTGGTTACCTGCCGGCAGAGGGTTATCGAATCAAGACCGGCAGAGATGGCCCCGGGCTCCAGCCAGCTGCCGGGCTCGATCGCGGCGACCCGGCAATGAAGATCCAGCCTGTCCGCCAGGGGGCCTGAGATCTTCCGCGAATAGCTCTTCACCTGGCGAGGACCGCAGGTGCAGGGCCGCCTGGGATGTCCGAGGTAGCCGCAGGGGCAGGGATTCATCGCCGCCACGAGCAGGAAATCGGAGGGAAAGGTCACCACCCCGCTGGCCCGGCCGATGGTGATCTGGCGCTCCTCGATCGGCTCACGCAGAGCCTCCAGGGTTCTGCGCGAAAACTCGGGGAGTTCATCAAGGAAGAGTACGCCGCGGTGAGCCCGGCTGACCTCGCCCGGAGCGGGCCGGCTGCCGCCGCCGACCATGCCGCTGTGGCTCACGGTATGATGGGGAGAGCGAAAAGGCGGAATACGGGAAAGCTCGCAACTGGTCTCGCCCTCCGCGGCGCTCCGAATACGAAGAATTTCGACAGCCTCCTCCCTGCTCAACCGCGGAAGGATCCCTCCCAGGCGTCTTGCCAGCATTGTCTTGCCGATCCCGGGCGGCCCGCTCAAGAGGATATTGTGGCGACCCGCGGCCGCCAGGAGAAAGGCGCGCTTGGTGGCCTCCTGGCCGACCACCTCGGCGTAATCCGGCACCGCCTCGCAAGCGAAATTTTCCCGGGGCAGAACGGTTGGCCCCCGCTCGCCTCGAAGCACATCAACCGCCTGGCGCAGGTGCTCGACTCCGAACACATCAAGTCCCCCGACAAGCACCGCCTCGGCCGAATTTTCCAACGCGAAGACCTGCTCTCCGGCGCCCCGGCCGGCCAGGCAATCGGCCACCAGCAGCGCTCCCCTGACAGGCCGCACCTCCCCCTGCAACCCGAGCTCGCCCAGGAACCCCATTCCACCCAGGCGCTCTTCCAGGCCGGGCGCGCGCACGCTGCCGCTGGCGATCAGGATCCCCAGGGCGATCGCCAGGTCAAAGCCGGCTCCTTCCTTCTGGCGGGCCGCCGGGGCGAGATTGACCAGGATCTTCAGGGTTGGAAATCGGAATCCAGAGTTGCGAATCGCCGCCCGGATCCGATCACGGCTCTCGCGTGTCGATTTCCCCGGCAGACCGACTATGTTGAAGCTGCCATCGCCGCGCCGACAGAGGTCCACCTGGACCTCGACCGGCCG
>CAJWMA010000065.1 GCA_913042995.1 uncultured bacterium
CCTCATCGTCTACGGCGGCCCCTGTGTCCTTTTGCGCCTTCACGAGCGCGACATTGCCTGCGGCGGGGCGCCCCGCGGTCCGATCCCCCTCGGCGGTCCATTTACCGGATTGCCCGGTCACCAGGAACTGCCAGGTGCCGGCGAGATTGCCTTTTTCATCCACGGACCCCTTCAGCTCGACAGAATTTCCCGGCTGCCCCTTAACAGGGGAATAGTTGAAGTAGATCTGCAGGTCGCCGTCGCTTACCAGGACATCGGTGACCTCGAGCGGACCCTGGTCCGGACTCCGAATAGCGACCTTCTCAGTACCCTCGATACCCTCGATCTGCAGGGTATAGATTTTCTCACCGCTCTGCCCGGGCTTCTCTCCCGCGGGAAGAGCCATCTTGACTTGCCAGGTACCCGAGAGCTCGGTGGGTACTGGATCCGTCTTCGTGGACGCCGCCAGTTCCTGGGCGAAAACAGAGACAACGAGAAAAAGAAGCGCCAGGCTTAGCCCGGACAGGCTCCTATGGGAGGCAAAGAGCTCTTTCATGTGGGGTCGTCCTCTTGAAATGCGTTAGCGGACAGGAACGCCTGCAGCGGAATTACCTGAACGGGAGGATATCAGAAAGCTGGCGTGGAATCACCCAGAAGGTGGCCTCAGGACTCTCCTCCTCCTCCGCCGCCGTCACCACCTCCGCCACGGCCGCGCCGCCGTCTTCTTCTACGTGGGCGGCGCTTGCGTTTCGAACCATCGGAAGATTGCTGCTCGCCGCCGGACTTCTCACCATCTGATCTTCCACCGCCGCCACGGCCCCGGCCGCCGCCTCGAGAGCGCGACCTCCTGCGCCGCCGACGGCGCTTGCCATCGCCCCCGCTCTTCTTTCCCTGCTCCTGCGTCCTGGGTTTCCTGGGCGAGACCGCATCGGCTCGTTCGAGAACCTCCGAGTCGATGTCGAAATATTCCTCTTTCAGATAGTCGTCATCCACCACATCAAGGGTGATCTTGTCCGGGCGGCTCTGCTGGCGCTTTCTTTTCTCCTCGTTGAGGGCCTTGACCTCGGCGATGGTCTCCTCCATCTCCTCCACGCTGCCGAATTCAGGCTCCATCTTAGGCGGTTTTGGACCATCATCTCCCGACCGCTTTCCGCGGCGTCGCTGCGATGAGCGCTTTCGGCGTGAACGCCCGCCTTGATCCTCGCCCCGTCCGGAAGAACCCGAGGCTTCCCGGCGGCGTCCCTCACCTGACTTAGATGAGCTCCCCTTGCCGCTACCTTGCCCACTGCCGCCCTTCTTGCGGCCTCTTCGTCGACGGCGCTTGCGAGGCTTCGGCCCGGAACGTTCATCTTTATTGCTGGATCCTTCGCCACGCTCTGGAGTGTTCCCCATGCGGCGTCCTTTCTCTCTTGCGAGATTGGATATTTTAAACCTGGTATCTTTCAGAACCTGCTCCCAATACCGTCGGTCCTTGGGAGTGACGAACGTGATGGCGATCCCTGTCTTATTCGCCCGGCCCGTTCTGCCAATGCGATGGACATAGGACTCGCTCTCCTCCGGAACATCGTAATTGATAACACGCGAGACCGACTCGATATCAAGACCCCTGGAGGCGACATCCGTGGCGACAAGGACCTTGATGTCTCCCGAGCGAAACTTATCCATGATCGTGAAACGCAGATCCTGGGTCTGGTCTCCATGCAGGCAACCCGCGCTGTAGCCGTTGCCCCAGAGCATGCGATCGAGGTCGATGACCTGACGCTTGGTATTGCAGAAGATAATCGCTGTATCGTCCGGATGGCCGTCGAGTATTCTGCGAAGGGCGTTGAGCTTCTGATGCGGCGAAAGGGAGCGATAGCCCTGCGTGATATCGGGGACGGTCGCGAGGCCTCTCGAAGTCGAGAACGTCTTGGGGTCCTTCATGTAGCGCCCAAGTAGTTTCTTCATACCGTCCGGTATCGTGGCGGAAAAGAGCAGGGTCTGACGCTCGGGAGGAATCTTGTCAAGGATAGCTCCCACCTCGTCAATGAAGCCCATGTCCAGCATCCGGTCGGCCTCATCGAGAACGACATTCTCACACCAGCCCAGCGACAGGATCCGCTCCTTGAGGAGATCAAGCACTCGGCCCGGAGTCCCGACCACCAGCTGTGAACCCTTGCGCAATTTCGCTATCTGTCCGCTGGCATGAACTCCGCCAACCAGGAGGACAACCCGCAGCTCTCGCCCTTTTCCGATAGCCTCGACCACCTCCGCCACCTGCTGGGCCAGCTCACGAGTCGGAGTCAGCACGATGCCCTGGACAGCGACCCGTTGGGTGTCGATCCTCGCTACCAGCGGCGCTCCGAAACCAATCGTCTTACCGGTACCGGTCTCGGCCTTTCCAATGATGTCTCCCCCGGCGAGAATCGGCTCGATAACCTTCTCCTGGATAGGGGTACAGTGGCTGATACCCATCTCCTTGAGACTGGAGACGACATCGTCGGGAAGATCAAAACCGTCAAACGGCTTACCCTTGGGTTTTTCCTTCCCGGATGGCGTTTCTTTTACGGTCTTCGAATCTTCATCCACCACCGCTTCTCCGCCTGGCTGTGCTTCCTGCTCTGCCATCAAAGCCCCACCTTGAATGAGAGGGTCTGGCTCGAAAAAAGCTCGGCTGCTCGTGAAAACCCTGGTTGAGAAGATAACCGCGGATCTGTGCGGTTATTGACGATCGTGAACATGCCGGGCGAGAACCTCATAGCTCCTCTTCTGCTTCCGGATCCGGCCTGGAGAGGTCGGGTCCTTTCTTGGGAGGCCCTTTCTTAGCAGGCGCCGCCTTCTTTTCAGGCAGCTTGGTAATCAGCTTCCCTGCTTTTTTCAAGACCGCCATCCGCTTCTCGGCCCAGGCGCTTGGGAATTTTCCGTCGATTCTAAGGCTCGACATCATGAAGGAAATTCCTTCGAAGCTGAAGCCGATCTTGCCGGGGCCGGGTTCGGCGACCTCTGTCGAGACAACCTCGACCATCTGCTCTTTTTTGCCATTCAGGACACCTACGCTGATGGAGATCTTCCCGCCCTTGCAGACAATCGATACGGGCATACCCTGCGGTCCCTTGTCAAACCAGCGGGAGGCGGATACGAGAAACTTTTTATTCTTCGACCGCACCCTGCTCTTCTTGGCAGGAATAACGATGTCCTGAAAGAAATTCGTCTGAACAAAATCGCTTCCATGGTGGTTCAGCAGAAAGGAGAAGCGCGAGCGCCCATCGACGCGGGGAATCCGCAATCGAAAGCTGATCTTGTAATCATCCACGAGCTCAAAATCTGACAGTGCTGAGCCGCCTAACATTCCAACCAGGGTGGCTTTCCCCTTGGAGTGCCCATCGATCAACAGCTTGCGATAGCTCGCGTTCTTCACCTCGGAGATATTCGCGATTACCCCGCCGCGGCCGCGGCCGCGGGTGGTGAAGGCCTTGTCAAACTCGCCCGCCCCTGGATAAGTCACCGAGAAGCGGCCCTTGTTGATCTTGAAAGGAACCCCGAAAAGAGCTGCCGAGTTGAGCTGGGCAAGCTGCGTAACGCTCAGCGGCTTGGCCTCCTTCTTCTTGGCCGGCTTTTCCTCTGCGGCCCACACGGGCTCGCTCGCAACGGCCATGGAAAAAATCGCGGACAGCGCCAGGCAAGCCCACAACGCGGATCGCGCCGTCCTGCCCGGGTGTTCGAGAGACCTTGAATCAGACAAACTAAACACGCCTTGGTTACCTTTCATCGGAGAGACCAGCTAAACGGGCATTGTAGCGTGACCCGCAGAACTCTCCACCAGTTTTATTTTCATAGCGACCGGCGGAGCCCTGGCAGGCGAGGCGACAGGAGCTCAGTCGCTCTTTCGCCAGGAGCATGGCCGCCCCTCGTCATCGAGAGCCACGTAAACTACGGACGAGCTGCTGATCTGTTCAAGCCTCGCTGGCTCTCCCCGGCTGACAACAACACGGCAGTCCATGGAGAGCGAGGTCGTACCCTCTTCGCGCGACTGGCACCAGATCTCTACGACATCGCCAAGCAGCCCCGGAGCGTCGAAGACAATCTCCCCGAACTTCTTGGTGACAATATTCTTCGTCCCCATCCGGGCCATCGCCATCATGGCCAACGCCTCATCGATCCAGCTCATGAGCTGGCCGCCGAACAGCCGCCCCGAGAAGTTGAGGTCCGGGTACATGACGATCTTACGGCCCGCGAGCTCATAGCCTTCAAGGTCAGTCGATGGGTTGGTCATTCTCTTCTCTAACTCCGGATCCCTGTCATCAGTGCCGGAAATGGCGCCGGCCGGTAAACACCATGGCCAGCCCCTTCTCGTTAGCCGCGGCAATGACCTCTTCATCGCGAACGCTCCCCCCAGGCTGGATCACGGCCGTAGCTCCCGCCTCGGCCGTCGCAATCAATCCATCAGCGAAGGGAAAGAACGCATCGGAAGCGACCGCTGATCCTGTGAGATCAAGACCCGCCTGCTCAGCCTTGCTCGCGGCAATCCTGGCGGAGTCAACACGAGACATCTGGCCGGCGCCAACTCCCAGCAACCGGTCAGGGCCGCTATAGACGATCGCGTTGGATTTGACGTAGCGCACCAGGCTCCAGCCGAAGAGCATCGCTCGCATCTCTTCTTCCGAAGGAGAGCGCTCGGTGACCACCTTGAAGCTTCCCTCATCGTCGGGTTCATCGTCAGGAGACTGCGCCAGCAGACCGGCTGGCACTCCTCGAATCACAGGCGCTCCCGGGGACAAGCCCCAGGAGTCATCTCTGCAACGAAGCAGGATGCGATTCTTCTTCTCCCGCAGGATCTCGAGCGCTCCCTCGGAAAAATCCGGCGCCACGAGAACCTCGATGAAATGATCCTTCATGACATTGGCCGCCGCCTCATCTACAGCGGCGCCGCAGGAGATGATCCCGCCCGATGCCGACTGTGGATCACAGGCCAGGGCCTTATGCCAGGCCTCCTCGACACTGTCGGCGTACGCGGCTCCGCAGGGATTGGAGTGTTTGATGATCGCCACGGCCGCGCCGCGGTCTTCAATCGCGGAGATCACCTCAAGGGCGCCCACAAGGTCGAGAATATTATTGTAGGAGATCTCCTTCCCGTTCAGCTGTTCGAAGGAGTCAAGGAAGGTGGGGCCGCGGCCATAGAGCGCCGCATGCTGGTGAGGATTTTCCCCGTAGCGCAACACGCGTACGCGCTCGAGATCGATGGAGAGGCCGGTGGGCAGATCGCCGCAGTCCTGCTCTTCGGCCGCGGCTTCCTGTAAAGCGGAGGCCCCCTCCCCGGCCAGGTAGGCCGAGATCGCGGTGTCGTAGGCGGCGGTACACTGAAAAACCTCCAGGGCGAGAGCCTCGCGCAGCTCGCGGGTCGTCGCTCCTTCGTTGCTTCGCATCTCGGCCAACACATCTTCGTAGCGGTCGGGGCTGGAAACCACCGTGACATGCGAATGATTCTTGGCCGCGCTCCTGAGCATTGTCGGCCCGCCGATATCAATCTGTTCGATCGCCTCCTCCCGGGTAACACCCGGCCTCGCCACCGTCTCAACGAAGGGATAGAGATTGACCACGACCAGGTCAATCGGTTCAAGGCCGTGCTCGTCCATAGTGGCCAGATGAGATGGATCATCCCTGCGATGCAGGATCCCGGCATGAACCTTCGGATGGAGAGTCTTGACGCGGCCATCGAGCATCTCGGGGAAACCGGTGAAATTGTCGACCTCAACGATCTCGATGCCGGCCTCCGCCAGGGAGCGGGCCGTACCGCCAGTCGAGAGGATCTCTACGCCGAGCTCTTTCAGCCCCCTGGCGAAATCGATGATTCCAGTCTTGTCCCAGACGCTCAGAAGAGCCCGCCTGACAGCTATGTTCTCCACCTTTGTATCCCCTTTCTCTGATATCAAACCCTGTTGGAGTTGGCCTACAAGTTACCCTCAGGAGGAGCCTTTGGGAAGGGGTCATAGATTTTCCTTTGAGGCTCTGAAATCGAGTCGATACAATCGCCCGCAGGATCCTTATTCACTACGACAAGAAGACTTGCAGCGCTCTGGACGGGTCGCCGCCTGCACTTATTTCTGGCAAGCGCCATAGCAGGGAGCGGACCGAAGCTGAGCTCCACCGGGCAACCGGTGGCGACAGAGCCCGGAGCCCGCGTTGCTTGCCTCCTGTTTGAAGTTGCTGATCATTTTCAGGGTCTGGGGTCCTGCAGAACCAATGTGGTGGTACAGATCCTTCCAGGCAATTTCCCCTTTCGAAGCAAACCGTGAGAAAGCCTTTGGCCGCATCTGAAACCCCCAACGAATCCAGTCTGAAGCGGGATAAAAGCCGAGATCGCGAGCTCGTCGGAACCGTTGTGGCCGGCAAGTACAAGGTCCTCAAGATCCTTGGACAGGGAGGATTCGGCAGCGTCTTCGTGGTCGAAATGACCTCGGGCATCATAGGTGACCGGCTGGCGATGAAGATACTGCCGCCGGAATTCAGCAAGAACACAATGCTTCGCGAGCAGTTCCTGAACGAGATTCGCGTGGCGATGAAGATGGTTGATGCCCACATCGTCCAGATAAGAGATGTGGGAATCACCGAGGGCGACCCTGAAAAAGGCGGCGGCCTGCTCTACTACACGATGGACTACGTCGACGGCAAGACGCTGGGCGAGCTCATCAAGGAGGAAGGGACGCTCAGCATCTGGCGGGCTCTGCGGATTGCCCGCCGACTCCTGCCCGCTCTCAAGGTCGCCCACAGCGCCGGAATCATCCACCGCGATCTCAAGCCTGCCAACATCATGATCGAGGTCGTCGGCGAGAAAGAACTTCCCCGGATACTGGACTTCGGCATCGCGACCGCGGTGATCTCCGACACCGAGCTGGATAACAGCCTCGAGGGCGGCCTGAAGGACAAGAAGGGTTTTGTTGGCAGCCCCTATTACATGCCGCCGGAACAGTTCCAGGGTGTGGAGATGGGGTTTTACACCGACCTCTATTCCCTCGGCGTAATCCTCTACGAATGCCTGACTGGCCAGAAGCCCTATACCGGCAGGACGGCCAAGGAAGTCTACAAGAAGATCAAGCACGGGCCGCCGACGCCGATAGACGAACTTCAACCGGCCGTAGGCAAGGTTCCAGGTCTGACGGAAATGATAACCAAGTCACTCGAGCGCAATCCCGAGAGGCGCTTTCAGTCCGCCAAGGAATTCTTCGAAACGCTCACGGATGTGATGTCGGGCAAGAACGAGGAGCCGGCGGCGCAACCGAAAGCCGGGATGCACTCCCCCCAGCCGCCCTCAAAGAAACGAACCCCGGCCGCCCCCATCAGGCGGGCGCCTGTAAGCCGAAAATCAATGTCGATGTCGACCATACATGGCCGCCTCTCCTCGCGAAGAAGATCAAGCCGTGGAGGAAAGGTCCTGGTCCTGCTGGGCCTGGCGGCATTCGGGATGCTGGGACTTGCCTTCAAAGACCAGCTCCTGGAGATAATTCGAAAGATCTCCGAAGATCCGGAAACCGCTTCTCCGGTAACGGCCAGAACGCCTGAAGCCGGGCCGGAAGAACAAGCCCCCCCCATCTCCCCGCCCGCGGGATCAGAGAGAGACGCTCCCAAAAAAATTCCAGCGGTGGAACAGCCGGCGCCGGAGACCGCGAAGCCCAGCACCGCCGAGAGAATGAAAGAGATACGGCAGCAGCTTGCTGAGCGTATCCAGGTCCACCTCAAGGCAGGCGATGCCGCCATCAGGCGCAAGGAATGGGATACGGCCTCAGGCGAGGCCGATGTCGTGCTCGGAATCGAATCAGATCACCCTGGCGCCCTGCTCCTGAAAGCGCGGGTCATGCTCAACACAAATCGAAGCATCCAGGCCATCGTCACCCTCGAGACAGCCCTCAAATCCGTGAAAGACAAGGCGGTGCGGATCGAGATCCTTCGCAGCCTGGCCATCGGCCATACCAGCCTGCAGACACCGGACTGGAACCTCGCGGCGACCAAGCTGGAGGAGGCCGTCGCCCTTGACCTCACGAACGAACCGGCAGCCAATCTGCTGGTCGTCGCCTACCAGGAATTAAAGCAGGAACGGAAGGTCTCGGACTTCGTAAAAAGCGCCTACGATGCCGGCAACAAGGACCGCCGGATTGGCGAGCTCTATCAGCAGATCTGGATCGACGGGCCAAGGCAGCGTCAGAAATCCCTCGAAGAGAATACAGCGCTCGCTTTCAGAAAATACGGCGAGGAAGATTATTACGCTGCCTCGGCGGCTGCCAACAAAGCCTTCACCTATGGAGCCGCTGGAAAAACGAGAATCGAGCTGGCCGACATCGCGGTCGATTCCCTGGTCAAGCGCACGGCCGACTTCCCGCATTCTCCACGAGTCCGCACCCCCAGGAAGCTGCCCGGAGAGGCCAGGAAATCCTTGAGCCGGCTCTATAAATTCGTCAAGGAAACCCCTGATGCGATGACGCCAGAGATGCGAAAGAAGCTCATGTTCTACGATGCAAAGATTACCTATCTCGAGACAAGAAACGACGTCAGGAAACATGACCTCGAAGCAGCCGAGCTCAAGCTGGCCAGCGTACTCAACCAGCTTGACAGCAAGAAGCCGACCGAACTGTCTTACGAGGTCCACACCTGGAGAGGGCTGGTGTTCGCCTCGCGCGGCCAGTTCGATGGAGTCGTGACCCAGTTCCAGAAGGCCAGGGATTCCAAGAACTCCGGGCTGATGGATCTGCATGCCAGCACCTACCTTGCAGCGGCGGCGCACTACCTGAAGGAAACCGACAACAAGAAGAAAGCCTACGACCTCGCCAGGGGAAGACTCCTCAACCTGCTGAAGATCTCGGGGCTGTCGGACGCGAAGAAGGCCAGCGCCCACTACAAGCTGGGATCCTGCTACCTCAGGATGGGAATCCTGACCAGCGATGATGGGGACCTTCGCAAGGCGGCCAACCGGTTCATGGATGCCCGGAAGGCCGGGATGGACTCGGCAAGGCTCTTTGAGCACCTCGGCGAGACCTACCACCACCTGGGCGAGCCGATCAAGGCCGCGGTCCACTACCGGGACGCGTATTTCAAGCAGCCCTCGCCGACGCGCTGCCTCACGGCCGTTTCCCACTTCCTGGAATCCAACCCGCGCGCCCCCCAGGCAAGGGAGCTCCTGGCTCACGCCCTGCAGAAATTTCCCGGGGACAAGAATCTGCTTAAAAAGCAGCTCGAATTGGAATAACCAACGGCCCCTTCCCGCGATCCGGGGCGTAGAGTTGCCCGGCAACACTCGATAGCGTATCCTGTCCGGGAAGAAGAGAAGCTGTCGTGACATCGAGGGGAGCGTGAAGAGAATAAAGACTATTCCCAGGAGGGCAATCTATGCGGGAGGCGCTGTATTGGCCCTGCTCCTGGCGCTGGCCTTCCGTGGAGATCCGGCAACGGCCGTGCGCCAGACCTCGGCCAACCCCCGCCCCACACCCACTCCCGAGCCGCCGGCAGCGGAGCCTGGGCCAAAGCCGGCTGAACAGTCCGCGGAAGAGACCGATGCCGAAAAGGCCGCTAACGACAAACCGGCGGCGGCGATCAAGCCGCGGGCGCTGCGCAAGGGAGACACGATCGGCATTGTCGCTCCAGCCAGTTCGATGGACGACTCGCTCGTACGCCGGGCTGTAGAGAACATCAGCCGGCGCGGCTACGAGGTCAAGCTCTCTCGCGGCTACCTGCAGCGGCGAGGATATCTCGCCGCCGATGACAAGACCCGCGCCGCCGAGCTCAACGCGTTCTTCCTGGACAAATCGGTCAAGGCCATCCTCTGCCTGCGCGGAGGCTACGGAAGTCCACGGATTCTCGATCGCCTTGATTATGATGCGATCCGCCAGAACCCTAAGATCTTCATCGGCTACAGCGACATCACCGCGCTGCTCAATGGCATCCATACGAAGACCGGCCTGGTCTCATTCCATGGCCCGATGGCCAAGGAATTCTCCATCGGAAAAGGACTCACTCCCTATACCGAGAAGTACTTCTGGCCGGCCTTCACTCCGCAAAGCAAGCTCTTCACGGACTGGGGAGGCGCCGGACCAAAAGGAAGATCGCACCTGAAGACCCTTGCGGGTGGGAAAGCGGAGGGCGTTCTTGTAGGCGGCAACCTCAGCGTCCTGACCTGCACCATCGGAACACCCTACGAGGCCCGCTCCAGAGACTGCATTCTCTTTCTCGAAGATGTCAGTGAAACGCCCTTTCGTATCGACCGCATGCTGAACCAGCTTCGGCTCAGCGGCATGCTCGGAAGATACAAAGGAGTCATTCTCGGCAGCTTTACAGGCTGCCTCCCACTCCGGGGAAGCGGGATCGGCCTCCTCGATGTCTTTGACCACTACTTCGAGAGGCTGGGAGTGCCGGTTCTCTCGGGTTACGCGGCAGGACACCAGCCTGACCAGGCGACCCTCCCGATCGGCGCGCGCGTGAGACTCGACGCCACCGCGAAGAAGGTGAGCCTCATCGAGGCCCCTGTCGCCGCCGCTCCTTAAAAGAGTAAACGCGGCTGTCTCAGTCTCCCAGGCAGGCACCCTCGAGATCGGCCCCGGTAAGCTCGCAGCCCTCGGTCAGAGCGCCGCGGAGGCTGGCCGCGCGAAGATTGCTCCCGCGCAGAGAAGCTCCCCGAAGATCGACTCCATCGAACACCGCTCCGGAGAGATCACAGCTCTCGAGACGAGCGCCGGCGAAACGGCAACCGGGCTCAAAACGACAGGAGCTCATATTCGTCGAGACCATGCTGGCATCACGCAGATCAGCGTCCGAGAACCGGGCTCCGCTGAAATCGCAATCCGTAAACTCGCTGAACCTGAAGGTCGACTCACCGATGCGGGCGGCCGTGAAAACCAGCCCGGAACCCTTCGCTCCATCGAAGTTAACTCGCGCCAGATGACATCCCTGGAAATCACATTCCGCAAGACGCGCGCCGAGAAAGGAAACCAGCCGAAGCGAGCCATCGCGAAAGCTCAGGCCGGCAGAGCTGACATCGGTGAAAAGAACCGCGTCGAGATCACCCTCGGAAAAGTCCACACTGTCGAGAAGCTCCGTGACGCTGAAATCCAGGTCGCGCAGGACCGAGTCCCGAATACAGGTCGCCCGGAGGCTCGCCCCGGCCAGGTCTGCGCTCTCGAGCTTTGCCTCCGCGAGATCGGCGTTTTCAAACACCGCTCCCGCCAGGGAGGCGTGCGACAGCCGGGCGCCGTGAAAACGGGAAGAAACAAAGACGCTCTCGTCCAGCTCGGCGTAGCCCAGGTCACAGCCATCAAAAACACAGCGCTCGAAGCGGCAGGCCTTCAGCGCCGCCTTCATGAAATAGCTCGACGAGAAATTACAGGCTGAGAAGCTGGAGCCCTCCGCCCGGGCCTTCTCAAAGCAGAGCCCCCTGAGGCCTTCGCCAACAAGGCTCTCACCTCTCTCCAGCTTTTCAAGGATGTCTTCAATGGTGATCGGCATGGCTGCTTCGGTCCGCTTTCAGATCTTGATAACGCTGTGGGTGCTGCCGTACATCTCGATGACCGATCCCGTGACCGCCTTGGCCAGGTCGGAGACCAGGTAGACTGCAAGCGAAGCGATATCCGCCTGTGTCACCTTCTGGCTAGGTCCGGCCCCCCGGCGATCGAGTGAATTCGAATCGATGGCTCCCGGGGCGATGGCGTTGACTCGAATCTCGTGCTCCCGCAGGGCATCCGCCGTGGCCTTCGTGAGCCCGACCAGCCCGAATTTGGAGGCGCAATGGGGAATCACGTTCGGATCGCCGACCTGCGCGTGGATCGAGGCGATGTTGACGATCGAACCGCCGGACCCCTGGCCCGCCATCGTCTTCCCTGCAATTCTCGTCAGATGGAAAGGCGCGCTGAGATTGGTGCTGATGGTTCGATCCCAATCCTCGTAGTCGAGGTCGAAGAGGCCCTTCCAGACAAAGACCCCGGCATTGTTCACCAGGATGTCGAGGCGGCCGAACTCACCGAGGGCTCCGTTGACAATATCATCGGCCGCTCCCTCGACGGTCACGTCAGCGACCATGGCGGTCGCCTGCAGGCCTGAGTCCTGGAGACCGGCCGCGGCCTCCGCCAGCTTCTGCTCGTCCCGGGCAACCATGAGGACACTGGCGCCATCAGTACACAGCGCGGTAGAGATGGCGAGACCAAGCCCCTGGCTTGCGCCTGTAACGATCGCGGTTTTTCCATCCAGCAGCTTCGACATGGCGCGATGATTAGATCCGAAGGTTGAAATCGACGCCAAAGAAATGAAGGCGCCTGACTCTCTTTAAATCGACCACCTGGCGCTTCTTCTGCAGTTCCGCGCGGCCGGGAGCGGGCCCGACTTCTGATAATGGCTGTTTTTCCAGTTCGGGAAGACGAAAACCGGCCGAAACCCCGGTTCTCCGGGCCAGCGGCCCTTTTAACCGCAACCGGCGCTCTCGGCGCAGCCCAGCTCGAGGTCGCCCGCTGATTCCGACAGGCCGCAGCCGGGAAAGGGAGCCGAAGGCGAAACACCGCCGAGGAAAAGAAAGTTGAAAATGAAAACCGCTGTCGTGATATCGAGACGACCGTCGCCATCCGCATCACAGGCCGCCATGCAGCCTGGATCGCTCCCGCCGCTAAAGAGAAAGCCAAGCAGGAAGATCCCGCTGGAGATGTCCATATTGCCGGCCTGGCCGCAGTCGCCGCGTACAAAGGGACCAAGCCCCGGCGGCGGCTCCCTGTTGTCGAAGTAGACCGGGCCAACGCGAACCTCGACAAGCCCATCACCATCGGAATCGACCTCATCGCCGAGAACAAAGAACTGACGGTTCGAGATGGCATCCTCCCACCCGACATCCTGGCAGCCTATGTTGAACTTGTACTGACCCCGGCCCACGCTCAGTCCCAGCGCCTCTACACTGGCCTCGTAGAGCCCGGCCCCGAGCGCCGACATCGCCTCGGTGCATTCCCAGCCATTGAACTCTCCCCGTACGACCACGTTATCGGTGACCGGATCGAAGAGCCCCTCTCGCTCCATGACGCTCATGTCCACCTGGAACACCAGCTCGGCGTCAAGAAAGGGGTTCTCCAACGCGTTGTAGAACGCCAGGGGCGGCGCCAGCTCCAGGAATCCATCGCCGTCCTCATCTGGAAGGTCGCCTGAAACGACGTAGGCCCGGTTGACGATCTCAGGCTCCCAGCTGAACTCGTCACAGGAAATATTGAACTTGTATTCACCCACGCCCACCGGGTGGGAAGGCACCCTCAGCTCCAATTCGAAAACGTTCTCATCGAACTCCTCGAACTCCACGCTGCAGCTCCACCTGTTAAACACCCCACCGACATGAACTGTCATATTCTCGGGAATGAAAACGTTCTGGTCTACAGCGGCTGTCATATCGACCCGGAAGTGGAATTCGACATCGGGTCCTGAACGAACATTGTCAAAGAAGACAACCGGGACCTCGACCTCCAGGAAACCATCGCCATTGGTATCCGGCTCGTTACCCGTAAAGTTGTAGCGGCGATTGGAGATGCTGTCTTCCCAGCCGCCATCTTCGCAGTTGATGTTGAACTTGAATTGCCCGGTACCCGCCTGGTGGCCGGGCACCTGCACATAGAGCTCGTAGACTCCATCTTCATCTCCATCCCTGAGCGCCTCGCTGCACCCCCAGCCATTCAGGGATCCGCGGATGAAGACCTGGTCACTGGCCGGATTGAAGCGTCCCGAGTCCATCTGCACATTCATGTCAACCTGGAAGAACAGTTCGGCATCGGCCCCGCCCACCGCATCGTCAAAAAAGACGGTGTCGAGGACCAGCTCACCAAATCCATCTCCGTCCTCGTCAGGCTCTGTGCCCGTAACGGTATAGCGCCTGTTGGAGATCGCGTCCTCCCAGCGGCCGAGACCGCCCTCTCCGCAGTTGATGTTGAACTTGTATTCGCCGTCCCCGATCACGTGGTTGAGAACCCGCACCCGCAACTCGTAAACACCCTCCTCCTCTTCAGACTCGAGCATGGCATCGCTGCAACCCCAGCCGTTGATCGTTCCGCGAACGACGGGAAAATCAACGTCAGGATTGAAGCGGCCGAGCCCGATCTGCGTGTTCATATTGACACGAAAGGTGAGCTCGACATTGGCTTCTACACCAGGAGGGCCGGGCGGCTGCTGCTGAGCCTTCAAGGTGCTGGCGGACAAAAACAGCAGGAAGAAAGAAATGACTGTTTTCATGGTGGCGTTACCCATGGCAAACCGGAAGCTCGCCCGGAATCCGTCGGTTGAGCACCGAAAAAATCACGGGAGACCGTTGCTCAAAAGAGAACGGTCTCCCGTAAACCGGCCGAAAGGTCTCAGCTGCCGAGCACCTTGGCCGCGGCCGCGGTAACTTCCGCGACAGTCTTCTTGTCGATCTTGTTCAGACCAAAGGTCTTGACCACCGTCTTGTTCTTATAGATGACGACGGTGTGCTTCGCCTTGTCGTTGATCTTCCAACCCCTGGGAGCCTTCTTGCCTCCACGGTTGATGGTCATATCGACAGACTTGATCTTGTTGGCGGCGGCGAAAGCCGAGAGTTTTTTGCGCGCGCCAGACTTGTCATCATCGAGAGAGATGAGATAAGCGATCGAACCCTTGGAATTAGCGGCAACCTTATCGATTCCCCTGACCAGACCGGCCAGGTCTTTGCCTACGTCGCGCGAGAAGATCGCGACGGTGGCACTTCTGCCGCCAGCTCATATATAGCAGAGACCGTTTTTACGTTTGACGTACCTGCCGGTGACGGGGAGAACGCTGAACTTCGCAGTTCCCTCTCCCGCCTTACAGCCTGACTCGACCTTCCCGGAATCGTCCGCGAACGCGGGCGTCGCCAGGAGAGCGGCCAGGAACAGCGCGCTGAACTTCATGGGTGGCTCCTTTCAAAAAAGCCGTCATTTTCATCTGGACTCAAAACCAGTCGAATTCCAACCGGTATCTTACCAGTCTTGGAGCCCGGATGGAAAAAATCAAGCGGCCTGTAAGCCCCTCAGCAGGGGGCTCTTGCGATACTCGGACAGTTCCGTATGATCGTTTACCGCGCCTGGGTCGCGCGACTCTACTGGAACACCCCGGGAAAACGAATGTCAGACAAGAAATCCGGCCTCGCAAGCTACGAAAACGTCGGCAGCGACTATCTCGAAAAACGCTCACTGAAAAAGAGCGCCGGCTGG
>CAJWMA010000066.1 GCA_913042995.1 uncultured bacterium
CATCGCTGGCCATCGCCGGCGATTTCG
This sequence comes from uncultured bacterium, assembly GCA_913042995.1. Taxonomy (GTDB): domain Bacteria; phylum Planctomycetota; class UBA8108; order UBA8108; family UBA8108; genus UBA8108. The sequence goes on from CAJWMA010000066.1 coordinate 28, forward strand.
ATCCAGGGGAAGCCCGGGAGCTCGTAAAAAAATACTTCGGCTCCATTCCCCGCCGGGAGAAAATCACCCGGGATAAGCCCGCGCCGCCAACCATCGAAGGAGTTCTTCGAAAAACCCTGACCGATGCCGTCGAGCTGCCCCTGGCCTGCTTTGTCTGGCACGCTCCCGCCTTCTACTCAGAAGGAGACGCCGACATGGACATTATCGCCAACGCCCTCGCCGGCGGAAAGTCGAGCCGGCTCTATCGGCGCCTGGTCTACGACAAGAAGCTGGCCCAGGACGTCTCGGCCTATCAAAGCTCGAGCCTGCTGGGGTCCAAATTCATCATCCAGGTCTTCGCCCTGCCGGGAGCCGACACGAAAGAAAACCTGGAGCGCCTCGGGGCCATCGAGCGGGAGGTCGATGCTGTTGTCGCCGGGCTCCAGGAAGGCGGCGTCACGGGACGTGAAATCGGGCGGGCCCGCAATTCCACGGAATCCGCCTTCTGGTCGGACCTCGAGAGCCTCGAGGAAAAAGCCGACCTCCTCAACCGCTACCTGTTCCACTTCGGCAACCCGGGAGCTATTGAGCTCGATCTCGGCCGGTATTCAAAGATCACCGGCTACAGCACCTCCTCGTGGGCAAAGAAGGTTCTCAAGCCGAACGGACGGCTCATCCTTCATGTCCTGCCCGAAGAGAAGAAGGGGGGGCAGCAATGATGGCCGCCGTGAGAAAAACCCTGGCCGGCGCCCTCCTCCTTGCCGTCGCCGCTCTTTTCGCCGGCTGCGCAGGCGAACAAGGAAGAGTCGCCATACCCACCCCGAAGGCATCCACCGCGCAGGTCTCCCTTCCCGAGCCCGAAACCTTCCGGCTCAGCAGCGGCCTGGCGGTCTGGCTGCTCCACTCTGACCACGTACCGGTGGTGGCGGCGTCCCTCATCGTACGCTCCGGTTCGTCATCCGACCCGAAGGGGAAAGAAGGCCTCCTGTCCCTGGCCATGGACATGACGGATGAAGGCGCCGGAGAAAAGAGCGCCCTGGAGCTCGCCGACGAGATCCAGTTCCTCGGGGCAAGCCTTGGCCTCTCCACAGGAAAAGACTACAGCTCCATCGACCTGCAGGTCCTCAGGCGAAACTTCGGACCGGCCCTCGAGCTTTTTTCCGACATCCTGCTGCGGCCGGCCTTCTCGGAAAAAGAATGGGAGCGGGTCAAGCGCCTGAGCCTGAACAGCCTGAGGCAGCGCGGCGAGAGGCCCACCAGCGTCGCGCGGGTCGTGGGAGACCGGCTCTACTACGGCAAGCATCCCTATGCTCATCCCGAAGACGGCTACTCATCCACGGTTCAGAACATCAGCCTCGAAGACGCCCGGAAAGCTTATTCGGCCGCCTTGTCGCCGGGTAATTGCGTTCTTCTCATCACCGGCGACTTTGAACCGGCCGCTCTTCGAGGTGAGCTTGAAAAGCACTTCGCGGGCTGGAAAGGCCCACCGGCCAGGCTTCCCGAAAAGGCCATCCACTCGCCCCACGCAGGGAGGCTCGCCCGGGTCGGCCAGCACCAGGCCCAGGACAGCCCAAAGGAGCCGTTACGCCTGGCTGTCGTCGACAAGCCCGGGGCGGCGCAGACGGTTATCCGCATCTACCTGCAAGGAAAACGCTATGAAAGCTCCAGGGTTCCCGCCCTGACACTCGCCAACACCATCTTCGGTGGAACCTTCACCAGCCGTCTGAACTCCAACCTCCGGGAGGAAAAGAAGATCACCTACGGCGCCAGCAGCGGGCTCGCGTCTCGCCGTGTCTGGGGCCACCTGGTCGCCACATCCTCGGTGGAATCCGGCGCCACCGCTCTTGGAATCTCCGAGTTCTTCAGGGAGCTCCAGGCGATGGGCAAAGGAAGCCTGAGGAAAGGCGAGCTGCGGAAGGCGGCCTCTACCCAGCGCAGCAGACTCATCGAGAGCCTGGAAACCCAGGCAGGCCTGCTGGGAATCTACTCGTCGGCCGCCGCCCTGAACCTCGAGCCCACCGAAAGACGCGACTTCTACGCCGCCATGGCGGCGGCCGACGAAAAAAGCCTCGAAGCCGTCTCGAAAGAAACCTATCGCTGGGAAGATGCCCTGGTGGTCCTGGTCGGGGACCGCGGCGTGATCGACAAGGCTCTCGACGAGCTCAGGAATACGGGCCGAGCCCGGGGGGGGCGGCCCCTCAAGAATTTCCAGCTGTCCCCGGCGAAGTATTTCAACCGTGAAGGCCTCCCCGAGACCGCCTCCACCGGCCCCGACAAGTAGCTGAAGGGGGAGCGAATGACGGAAAATCCCCTGGCAGATCCCGCGCGCGCCTCCGCCGCCCTTCGCTCTTTCTCCGAACACTTCCGGCTCGAGCCCGGAGCGCCGGAGAAAACCCTGGCCGAAAAGGCCGCCACAGCCTTCTCCTCCCTTCCCTACGAAAACCTGACCAAGATCCTGAAACACGATCGGGAAGAGGGGGTCGCGAGGAGGGGGCCGGAAGAGGTCATCGATGACTATCTTCGCATGGGTAGCGGCGGAACCTGCTTCTCCCTCACCGCCGCGTTATTGCACGTCCTCCGCGGGCTCGGGTTGCACGCGGAGCCCATCCTCGCCGACCGCCACTACGGAGAAAACACCCACTGCGCCCTGCTGGTCTGGCTCGACGGACAGCCCCACCTGCTCGACCCGGGCTACCTGATACTCAAGCCTCTCGCTCTGCCCGGCGACAAGAATCTAGAGCAGGTGGTGCCGACGGCCTTCAACGAGCTCCTCCTGCGACACAAGGACCAGGGCTCGAGAATCGAGCTCCACACCCGGCAGCAGGGGTCGACAAGCCACCGGCTGACGTTCAAACCGGAACCCGCGGAAGACGGGGAATTCCTTGATGCCTGGGATGCATCCTTCGGCTGGGAGATGATGCGCTACCCCCTGTTGACCAGGGTCCAGGGAGGCGACCAGCTCTACCTCCAGGGGGCTCGTTTCCAGCGACGCTCGCAAAACGACGTGGAGCGTTCCGAGCTCTTCGAGGCAGAGGACATTGCCCGCGCCTTCGGCCTCGAGGCGAACCTGGTCCGAGAGGCCCTGGCCGCCTTTTCCCGAAGGGGAGAAACACCATGACTGGAAACTGTCCGGTCGAGCCCGTAAAGCTGGTGGTGGCGGTCCTGTGCCCAGACTCCGACTCCCTGGCGAGAAGCGTCGAAGGGCTGCGCTCCCATCGAGGCGACATCGACCACCAGGGCGCCGCGCGCCCCTTCAACCTGACCGACTATTATGAAGAAGAGATGGGGGCGGAACTCGAACGCAGCATTCTCTCCCTGGACCGCCTCGCATCACCCGGCGAGCTGGTCAACCTCAAGCATGAGTGCATCGAGCTGGAGCGCTCCCTGGCCGCAAGCTCCGGCCAGAGGGCCGTCAATCTCGATCCGGGATACCTCGACCACGGCAAGCTGGTGCTCGCCTCGCTCAAGGCCGCGGGCCAGAAGATCTACCTCGCCCGGGGCGTCTACGCCGATCTCGTCGGCCGCTACGGAGGGGGGCGCTACCGTCCCTTCGAGTGGACCTTTCCGGATTTTTCAGCGGGACTCTACGATGAAGAGCTCGCGGCGATCCGCGAACGCTACCTTGAACAGCTTCGCGGCTGAGAGAGCGCCTCGGGATTAATGGATGGGTGGGGGGCTGAAGGAGTATCCTCATGGTTTCCGTTACAAGAAAGCAAAAGGTACTAACATGAAGCCCATCCCGTCACTCTGCCTCATCCTGCTTGCCTCCCTCGCCACACCCGCGCTGGACGCGGCGCTCCCGAATATCGTTTTCATTCTCGCCGATGACCTCGGGGCGGGTGATCTCGGCTGCTACAATAAAGACTCCAAGGTGCCGACGCCGAACATGGACAAGATCGCCGCCGCGGGGGTCCGCTTCAACGATGCCCACTCGCCGTCCTCGGTCTGCACCCCGACTCGCTACGGAGTCCTGACCGGCCGCTATTGCTGGCGCTCCCGCCTCAAAAGCGGCGTCCTGTGGGGCGATGGAACGCTCCTGATCAACCCTGCGCGACTGACCGTGGGCAAGCTTCTGCAGCAGGCCGGCTACTCTACGGGCGCGGTGGGAAAGTGGCACCTGGGCTTCGGCGCCGGCAAGAAGGCCGACTATTCAAAACCTCTCACTCCGGGAGCCAACGATGTGGGCTTCGACTATTTCTTCGGCATCCCATCTTCGCTGGACATCCCTCCCTACCTCTATGTCCGAAACAGCCTTCCGGTCAAGCCGCTCAGCTCCAAGGTCGCCGGCAGCAAACACCGCAGGCAGAAAGGGGGAGGCTTCTGGAGAAACGGGCGGGTCTCTGAAGACTTCAAGCATATCGAGGTTCTGCCAAGACTTGCCAGTGAGGCTGTAGAGTACATCGAGCGCTCGAGCAAAGATTCCGGCGGGAAGCCCTTTTTCCTCTACTTTCCTCTGACCGCGCCCCATACGCCCTGGCTTCCAACGGACGAATTCCGCGGCAAGAGCAAGGCGGGCTACTACGGCGACTTTGTCGTCCAGGTGGATCACGTGGTTGGCCAGGTCGCCGCAGCGCTCGAAAAGACCGGCCAGGCCGGGAACACCCTGCTGATCGTAACCAGCGACAACGGCTCTCACTGGCCCGTGGGAGACGTCAAGAAATTCAAGCACGCCGCCAACGGCAACACCCGGGGACAGAAGGCCGACATCTGGGATGGAGGACACCGGGTGCCCTTCCTCGCGAGATGGCCAGGCCAGATCAGGCCCGGCAGCTCGAACGACGAGACCATCTGCCTGACTGACTTCATGGCTACGGCCGCCGCCATCGTCGGCAAGAAGGTGCCTGCGAACGCCGGCGAGGACAGCTACAACATCCTGCCGGCGCTGCTCGGCAAGGCGCTGGAGAAGCCGATCCGGGAGGCGACAGTCCACCACTCTCTCTCCGGCATGTTCGCCCTTCGCCAGGGCAGCTGGAAGCTCATCGTCGGACGAGGCTCCGGCGGCTTCACCAATCCCCGCAGGGTCAAGCCCAAGCCCGGAGAGCCGGCTGGCCAGCTCTACAACCTCGCCGATGACCCGCGCGAAGAAAAGAATCTCTACCTGGAGAAACCGGAAGTCGTCGCTCGCCTGAAGACACTCCTGAACAAATATAAAAAAGATGGGCGAAGCGCCCCCTGAGTGGCCCCAGGGGACTGGCTGGGTCCTTGTCGTAGCCCGAAGCCAGTACGGCGGGTATGATATACGGATTGGGTTGTTTTCCGGGCCTGGCTGGGCCCGCTACGCGTTTGTCCATGGAGGACAGCTTGTCCGGTATTGAGCTCCTTAAAAAAGCGCTGCTGCTCTGGCTCCTCCTCGCCCCGAGCCTTATCGGTGCCCAGGAGGTGGTCTACCTCGAGGCGGGCTCGGCCTGGCGATGGCGCCCGGGCCTCTCCGAAGCCTCCGAGCCGGCTGAAAGCTGGCGCAGGAATGACTTCGATGATTCCGCCTGGGCCGAGGGACCCGCGCCCTTCGGATATGGAGATCCGCCCTTCGGCACCGACCTCTCCGAAGCCGACCCACCCATGCGGCGCAATTACAGCACCCTCTACCTGCGCCGCACCCTGGAAATTCCGAACCCGGCCCTGGTGGTGGCGCTCGAGGCATCGATCGATTTTGACGACGGCTTCATCCTGTGGATCAACGGTGTCGAGGTCGCCTCGGAGAACCCGCCGGACAATCCGGCCTTTGATTCCCGGGCCCGCCGCAGCCACGAATCCGGGACCTACGAGGTGTTTGACCTTCCAGCCCCTTCCGATTTCATTGTAGCCGGCGTGAACACGGTCGCGGTGCAGCTGTTCAACTCGACCGTGTCCTCGAGCGATGCGAAGCTCGACCTGGCGCTGGTGGACCCGATCGGGGTAGACACCACGCCGCCTTCGATCGTCGGGCTCCTGCCGGGCTTCAACGCCCGGGTGCGCGAGTTGCGGCGCATCGATGTCACCTTCAGCGAGGCGGTGGCGGGCGTTGATGCGGCCGACCTGCTCATCGATGGGGCCGCGGCTGAAAGCGTCAGCGGCGAGGCGGCCGGGCCCTATACCTTCCGTTTCGAGCAGCCCCCGGAAGGGAATGTCAGGATCAGCTGGGCCCCGGGACACGCCATCCGCGACCTCTTCATCCCGCCAAACGACTTCGGCGGGAGGGAGTGGACCTACTCCATCGACCCCGAGGCCCCGGTCGGCCAGCTCGTGATCAACGAGCTCCTCGCATCGAACCAGGGCGGGCTTCGAGATGAAGATGGCGACAGCCCGGACTGGGTCGAGCTGCGCAACCTGGGGGCCGAGCCGGTCGGGCTCGCCGGCTGGACCCTGACCGACGACCGCGCCGAAGCGGCCATGTGGGCCCTCCCCGCGAGAGTGCTGGCACCTGGGGAACACCTCATCGTCTTCGCCTCGGGAAAAGACCGCGCGCCGCCGGCCGGGGAGCTGCATGCCAGCTTCAAGCTCGAGACAGGAGGAGAATACCTCGGCCTCTTCGGGCCGAACTCGCCCGGCCAGGCCGTCTCCGAACTGGCGCCCGCCTATCCGCCCCAGAGAACCAACCTGGCCTATGGCCGCACCGAAACCGGTCTTCCAGGCTACCTGGCCACCCCGACGCCTGGCGCCTCCAACGCCGCCTCGGCGGTAATCGAGGGCATCGTCGCCGAACCAGCGCCCAGCCATCCAAGAGGGTTTTATTCAGACAGCTTCGCCCTCGAGTTGAGTTGCGCCACCGAGAACGCGAGGATCTATTACACGCTCGACGGCAGCGAACCCACCGAGACCGGCGGAACCCTCTATTCTGAGCCTGTCGACATCTCAGGCTCCTCTTCCGCTCCCGCGAGAACCGTGCGCGCGGCAGCCTTTCGCCAGGGCCTGCTCTCCTCGCCCCCCGTCACCTGGTCCTACATTTTTCCCGAGCGGGTGCTCTCGCAATCGAGAACCCCCGGGGGCTTTCCCTCCAGCTGGCCAGGGACCTCGGCTGATTACGAGATGGACCCCCAGGTCATCAACGCCAGAGACAACCGCGCGCTGGGGCTGCGGGCCTTGATGAGTCTCCCGGCCATCTCGGTCGTCGGCGGCATGGATGATCTCTTTGGCGCCGCCCGGGGGGTCATTGTTCACCCCTCGAGCTCCGGGCCCTCCTGGGAGCGCGAGGTCACCGCCGAGCTGATCCTCCCCGATGGAGATGAGGGCTTCCAGACCCCCTGCGGAATACGGGTCCAGGGAGGCAGCTCTACCGGCGGATGGAAATCAAAAAAGACCTCCTACCGGCTCGCCTTCAGGGGCGGCTACGGCCGGAGCAAGCTGAACTATGACTTCTTCCCCGGCTCTCCGGTCAACCGCTTTGACAATCTCGTCCTCGATGCTCACCTCAACCTGACCTTCACCCATCCAAGCCACGACCAGCGGGTTCGCAGCCAATACGTCCGTGATATGTTCGTCAGCGACCTGCAGCTCGCCATGGGCTCCCTCGCGCCCCGCAGCCGGCTCTGCACGGTCTTTCTCAACGGACTTTTCTGGGGAGTCTTCGATGTACACGAGCGCCCGGACAACGGCTACTGCGAAGAGCATCTTGGCGGCGAGAAGGAAGAGTGGGACATCTTCCGCCACAACGGCGGCACCGTAGTGGATGGCAACTCCGCATCGTGGAATGCCATGATGTCGCGAGCGAGAACCGGCCTCGGAACACTGGCGAACTACGACGCCCTCCAGGAGCACCTCGATGTACTCGACCTGGCGGACTATATGCTGGTGAACTTCTACACGGGCAACGATGACTGGCCGCACCACAACTGGTATGCCGGCCGGCGCAGGACGCCTGGGGGTGTCTTTCGTTTCTTCAGCTGGGATGCCGAACATGTGCTCAAGGACGTCAACGTCAACCGTGTCGGGGTCAACAACAACAACACGCCGGCGGAAATCTACAACCGCCTGCGGCAGAGTCCGGAGTGGCGCCTGCTTTTCGCCGACAGGGTGCACCAGCACCTCTTCAACGGCGGCCCGCTCTACGTAAACCCCGAGGAACGAAGCTGGAATCCCGAACAACCGGGAGAGAACCGGCCGGCACAGATCTACATGGAACGCGCCGACCAGATCAATCTTCCGATGGTGCTCGAGGCGGCGCGCTGGGGAGATGTGCGCAGGGAGCCGCCCTACACCAGGGAGGGAGAGTGGTCAGCGGAGCTCAACTGGCTTCTGCGAACCTGGTTCCCCAACCGATCGGGTCGCGTCCTCCAGCAGCTGCGCTCAGCTCAGCTCTACCCAAACCTCGCCGCCCCTGAGTTCAGCCGGCAAGGTGGAGAGGTCCCGCCAGGCTTCGAGCTGGCCATGACCCTGCCGGCCGGGACGCAGGGGAGCATCTACTACACCACCGACGGAAGCGACCCGCGAGTCTATGGATCAGGAGCGATCTCCGCCAACGCCATCCCCTACGACGGGCCCGTGCGCCTTGGCGGAAACACCGCCGTTCGAGCCCGGACACGCTCTGGAAACACCTGGAGCGCCCTCAACCGGTCCGATTTTTCCGTACCGGCCGCCTGGGCCGGGCTGGTCCTCGCCGAGATCATGTACCATGCCCCGGGAGGAGAGCCCTATGACTTCCTGGAGCTTGCCAACATCGGAGACTCGAACCTCGAGCTCGGCGGCCTGTTCTTCAGCGATGGCATTACTTTTGAATTCCCCCCGGACTCAACACTGGCCAGCGGGGCGCGCATCGTGCTGGCCTCCGATGCGGCAGCCTTCACGGCCGCCTACCCGGCGGCGGAGCTATTTGGCGTCTACGAAGGATCGCTCGCAAACAATGGCGAAGGCATCATCCTGCGAGATTCCTTCGACAACATCGCCGCCGAGGTGAGCTACGACGACGACGACGGCTGGCCGATCGGCCCCGACGGCTTCGGCTATTCGCTGGTGCCCAGGCGCCCGGGAAATCCGGAGACTGGCGGCGCGGGCTGGCGCTCCAGCTCGAGCGCCTTCGGCTCACCCGGGGCCGCGGACCCGCAGCCTCCCGCTCGCCAGGTGCTCATCAACGAGATCCTGGCCCGAACGGAGGCGCCCCTGGAAGACGCCATCGAGCTCTTCAACCCGACCTCCACAGACATCGCCATCGGCGGCTGGTATCTCAGCGACAGCCGGGAAAGTCGCGCCTCGCTCAAAAAATACCGCCTTCCCGAGGGCCTTGTCATTCCCGCTGGAGGATACCAGGTTGTCTTCGAGAGCGCCTTCAACCCGGGAGACGCTTCGCCGGGAAGCTTCGCGCTGAATGGCTCCGGAGATGAGGTCTTTCTTTCCTCGGCCGACGCGGCCAACGGCGAGCTCTCCGGCTACATCGCCGGGATCCGCTTCAACGCATTGGCCGCGGGCGTGTCCTACGGTCGTGTCGGCACCAGCCTTGGCGCGGACCTGGCGCCCCTAGGCGAGCGGAGCCTGGGAACGGAAAATCCGGGACACCTCGCCGGGCCCGTGATCATCAGCGAGGTCCACTATCATCCCGCCAGGGGGGACAGCGAGTTCGTTGAGCTCTACAATCGCGGCACCGAGCCCCTGGAGTTGTCCACGGAAGATGGCGGGCGAAGGTGGGCCCTCCGCGGACTTTCAGGTGTTCACGGAGAAGAAGGCTACGAGCTGCCGGCCGGCGCAACCATCGGCCCGCGCGGCTTCCTCCTGGTCTCGAGCATCGACCCCCGGCTTTTCCGCCAGCTCAACTCGGTCCCCGACAACATTCCCATCTACGGCCCTTTCGGAGGCTCCCTGGACAACAGCGGAGAGTCGCTTCGCCTGATGCGCCTCGAGGCGCAAGGGCAGGAGGAGGCGGGCTGGATCCTTGTTGACCGGGTCCGCTACGATGACGATGGGCCGTGGCCGGCCGCGGCCGATGGGGAAGGGCCCTCCCTCGAGCGCCGTGACCCCGACGCCTACGGCAATGACCCCGAAAACTGGGGGGCCTCGGAGCAGACCCGCGGAACCCCGGGGGAGACCAACACCATCGGTCCGCCGCCGCCGAACATCGACCCGCGCGCCCTCTTCAGCATGTCGCCCGAGGCGGGCTTCGCCCCTCTGCGGGTCGAATTCGACGCCTCGGCCTCCGATGACCCCGATGGCCAGCTGGTCTCTTACAGCTGGGATTTCGGGGATGGACAAAGCGCCTCCGGCATACAAACGAGCCACACCTATGAAATCGCCGGCGAGTTCCGGGTGACCCTCGAGATCAGAGACGACCGTGGAGCCACCGCCCTGGCGGAGCGGAGCATCCCGGTCCGCGAGCTCGGCCCGAACGAACGTCCGGTTGCCTCCTTCACCATCTCTCCAACCCGGGGAACCGTGCCCCTCGAGGTGCGAGTCGACGCTTCGGCCTCGTTCGACCCCGATGGCGAGATCGTACGGTTCGACTGGGACTTCGGAGATGGGGGCGGCGGCCTTGGGGAAGCCATGACCCACACCTGGGACGAACCCGGCCAATATCTCGTTACCCTGATCGCCTGGGACGACCGCGGGGGCTTCGCCATGGCCTTCGAAAGTGTCATCGTCGACCCGGCTGGGGGCGGGCAGCTGCCCGGCGACTGCAACCAGGACAGCCGGCTGGACATCTCCGATGCCGTCTGCCTCCTGGGCCATCTCTTCCTCGGAACGCCGCGCAACCTTCCCTGCGGAGATGGAACGACCAGGGACGAGGCCAACCAGGCCCTGATGAACCTGAACGGCGATGCCTCCATCGACCTGACCGACGCGATCCACGTGTTGCGGTATCTCTTCCAGGGTGGGCCGCCGCCGGTCGGCGGCGCTTCCTGCCTGCCCATACCCGGTTGCCCGGAGACCTGCGGAGCCTGAGCTTCGATCGGGGCTCCTCAGCAGGCTCTTTTCACTTGATGAAATGAGGCGTAGAGGCCATCAAGGGGGACTCTTCTTATACCAACGATGCCGCCAGGAGGCCCCGAAATGTACTTCATAAAGAAATGCGCCTGTCTTTCGATGCTGCTGCTTGCATGTTCCTGTGTCTCAACGACAACCTATGAGGCGGTCAAGATCGTGACGCCCGCCGATGCCGGGCTCAACACCCCAGAATGCGCCATCCACGACACCAAGGCCGACATTTATATTGTCTCCAACATCAACGGCAATCCTCTCGGCAAAGACAAGGCCGGCTTCATCTCCCGGGTAGCTCCCTCCGGGGAAATCCTCGAGCTGAAGTGGATTGATGGCGGCGCCGAGGGCGTAACCCTGAACGCGCCGAAGGGCCTGGCCATCGTTGGCGACATCCTCTACGCCGCGGATGTCAACGCCATCCGCAAGTTTCACCGGGTCACCGGCAAGCCCACGGGCGTGATCGAGCTCAAGGGGTCATCCTTCCTCAACGACCTCGCCTCGGGCCCCGATGGCAAGGTCTACGTCAGCGACTCCGGCTTCGGAGGCGACCCGGATGCGCCAAGGACCGATGCGGTCTACGAGATCAGCGCGGACGACTCGGTCAAGGCCCTCTCCAAAGGCGAAGAGGTCCCCAACCCCAACGGCCTGCTCGTGACACCCAACGGACTGCTGGTCTGCACCTGGAATTCGGGAGAGCTCCTCTGGGCCCGGGCCCGCGATGGCCGTGAGCGCCTCGTGGCCAAGCTGCCGAAGAACCAGCTCGACGGAATTGTGGTCGACAAGGATGGAAGCCTGCTGATCACCAGCTGGGCCGGAGAATGCGTCTACCGTTTCAAGTTTCCACAGGGCGTCACTGTCGCGATCGAGGGCCTCAAGGAGCCCGCCGACCCCGGCTGGGACGCCAAGCGCGGCCGGCTGCTGATTCCTCACTTCAAGGAACACAAGCTGACGATCATCACGCCCTGACAGGGATCCCGCTTTTCAGGCGGATTGCAGCTCTTCCAGGGCCTTCCGGACGCTGTCCGCATGGCCCTTGGTCTTCACGCGCTTCCAGTGCTTCGCGACCTTTCCTTTTGGATCGATCACGACCGTTGAGCGAATGACGCCAACGGTGATCTTGCCGTACATGTTCTTCTCACCCCAGGCGCCATACTTCTCCATCACCTTGTGAGATGGATCAGAGAGCAGGCTGATCTTGAGCTTGTACTTCTTGATGAATCTCTGGTGGCTCTCACCCGAATCCGGGCTGCAGCCATAAACCTTTGCGCCAAGCTTCTCGAAGGACTTCAGCCCGGAGGTGAAATCGCAGGCCTCGACGGTACAGCCGGGAGTGTCATCGCGTGGATAGAAATAGAGCACTACCCAATTCCCCGCCAACTCACTGAGGCGCACCTTGTCGCCGTTTTCGTCCGCGAGAGTAAATGCTGGAGCTTTTTTGCCTTCTTCGACCGCCATCTCACTATTCCCCGTTAAGATACGTTTTCTTCAACCAACTCGAAAACGAAGGTATACCACATGCGACTCCGTCTCTGTACCCTCTGCCTGGCCCTCTCCGCCCAGGCCTTTGCGGCCAACGAAGACGGCCAGCGCAAACCGAACTTCGTCATCATCATGGCCGATGACCTCGGCTACGGAGAGCTCAGCTGCTACGGCAACACCGCCTATAAAACACCCCACCTGGATGCTCTCGCCCGCGCCGGCATGCGCTTCACCGATTACCATTCAAACGGCGCGGTCTGCAGCCCGACCCGCGCGGCTCTCCTGACCGGGCGCTACCAGCAGAGAGCCGGGGTGGGAGGGGTCATCTATGCCGGCTTCAATCAGAACAGAAACCACGGGCTTCACCAGAGCGAGACGACCTTCGCCGAGCTCCTTGCCGGGGGTGGGTACAAGAACGGCTGCTTCGGGAAATGGCATCTCGGCTACGAGAAGAAGTTCAACCCTGTCCATCATGGATTCAGCCGGTTCCGCGGCTATGTCAGCGGCAACATCGACTACCAGTCGCACTACGACCGGGTCGGGGTCTACGACTGGTGGGAGGGGCTCGAGCACATCCGGGAAAAGGGCTATTCAACCCACCTGATCACGCGCCATGCGGTGAAATTCATCGAAGAGCACAAAGGCCGGCCCTTCTGCCTCTACGTCCCACACGAAGCCCCGCACACCCCCTTCCAGGGGCCGGGGGATCCGGCCTTCCGGGTCAAGGGCCGGGTGGTGCCGGAAAAGCGAAGCGCCGCTTTCAAGAAACGCGCCTACCGCGAAATGGTACAGGAGATGGACAAGGGTGTCGGCGAGATCATCGCCGCGCTCAAGCGCCTCGGGCTCGAAAAGAACACCCTGGTTTTCTTTGTCTCCGACAACGGGGCCGCAAGCTTCGGAAACAATGGCTCCTTGCGAGGCAGCAAGGGCCAGCTCTGGGAGGGCGGGCATCGTGTTCCGGCAATCGCGAGCTGGCCCGGCAGGATTGAAGCCGGAAGCGCCTGCGATGACCTGTCGATCGGAATAGACATCTTCCCCACCCTGCTGGAGCTCGCAGGGTTGAGCGCGCCGGAAAAGCTTCGCCTCGACGGACGCAGCATGGCCCGCAACCTCCTTGGTAAACAGCGGGTCACAGGCGAGACACGGAAGCTCTACTGGGGCGCCGGCCGGCAGCAGGCCATGCGTGAAGGCCCGTGGAAATACGTCCGGGAACTCAAGGGCCAGAAGGTCGCGGCCCTCTACAACCTCTCCACCGACCCGGGCGAGAGAAACAACCTCGCAAAGAAAAATCCAACCCGCCTCGCCTCCATGCAGAAAGACTACGCGGCCTGGGCGAAGGATGTCGCCAACGGAGCCACCCGGCAGCCGCCCATACCCGGCAATAAAAGATAGCCTTTCAAGCCGCCGGGAAGCCGGAAACACGCCTGAAAAGCCCGGGTGGCGCCCGTCTCCCCTTGCCGGCCCAGAAAGCCTCATCAAAGCCTGCTTTCATCGGTTATGATGGCTCCTCGATGAAGGCAGGGCTCGCAAATAGCCCCCTGGGCCATCCGGAACCTCTCAAATATCAAAGGCGTTTTGTCATGTGGAACAGGCTTTATCGCATTCCTGCCTGCAGCGTTTTTCTCGGGCTTCTCCTGGCGCTCACCGCCAGCGAGATGCTCTTCGGAAATGACCTCGAGACGCTGACGGAAAAATACCGGCAGGCCCGGAGCTCCGCCGGAAAGCCCGGCACAGCCGCCTGGCCCGGAGCGGTCGAGAGAAAGGTCGCCCCGATCCTGCGCCGAATCGGCAAGCTCAAGGACCCCGAAGCGCTCAAGATGCTCAGGCGCGAATACAGCGGCACGGACACCTACCTGGTCGCCGCGGCGGGCCTTGCCATGATCGAAGGCAGCAACAAAGAAGGCCTGGAGGCGGCGATCAAGGGCTTCGGCAAGGGAAGCGGGTGGAAGACCTACTCCAAGGTGCGCGTTCTCGATGCGATCGCGGCTACCGGGAAACCCGCGGCGCGGGACTTCGTGATCAAGGCGGCAACGTCCGGAACATCGGAAATGCGGGTCATCGCGATTGGAAGCCTGTCAAATTTCCCCCGCAACCAGGAAGCCTGCGAGGCCCTGATCGATGGCCTCAAGAGCAGCCACTCCATGGTGCGCAACGCCTCGCTCCAGGCACTGCACAAATTCAAGGTCAAGGAAATGGTTCCCGCCCTCATCGCCCGCCTCGGTAAAGAAAAAGACTCCGCGCGCCAAGGCGATGTCCTCAACCTCCTGGTAAAACGAACAGGCGTCAATATGGGCCTGGTCACCAGGGACTGGAACAAGTGGTGGAAAGAGACCGGTGATCGTTTCGAATTTCCAACGGCCTCGGCAGCCGGCGCGCCCAGGGCCAACACCGTGGTCGTCCCGACTTATTTCGGACTCGAGGTCGCCTCGAAGCGGGTTATCTTCCTCGTCGATGCCTCGATCAGCATGCTCCAGTCGGCGACCGGCCCCAAGAAAAAGGGCAGAAAGAAAAACCTCAAGGGCGCGCCCGGCACCAAGATGGCGGCGCTGAAAAAGGAGCTCACCAGCATCCTCACGAAGC
>CAJWMA010000067.1 GCA_913042995.1 uncultured bacterium
AACAGCTGTGAGCCCGAAGTTGTCCGTGGCGCCGTAGCTGAAGCCGGGCTTGACTCCACCGCCGGCCATGAACATGGTGAAGCCGTAGTGGTCGTGATCCCGTCCCTTCTTACCCTCGGAGGTGGGAGCTCTTCCGAATTCACCGCCCCAGACCACAAGGGTTTCATCCAGCAGGCCGCGCCGCTTGAGATCCTGGATCAGGGCGGCGATTCCCTGGTCACAAGCCTTGGCGAGCCGGGCGTGTCCGCCTTTTATGTCTCCGTGGCCGGTGTCCCAGGCGATGTCGTAACCGTCAATCGAGTGCGATAGCTGGACCGAGCGTACGCCACGTTCGACAAGCCTCCTGGCGATCAGGCAACCCTTGGCGTATTCGCTGTTTCCATACAGATCCCGGGTCGCCTTGGATTCTTTCGAGATATCGAATACGTCGGGGACGGCGAACTGCATGCGGAAGGCAAGCTCCATGGCCTCGATGCCGGCCTCGAGGTGGTTGTCTTTTTCCAGACGGTCCAGGTGCATCTTGTTGAGCCGGGAGAGGAGGTCCGCCTGGTTTCTCTGCTCCAGCCGCGGCAGGTGCGGGTTGCTGAGATTCCGCATGACGTTCTCGGGCTTCATGCTGGCGATATTCACGTAGGTTCCTGCGTGGGCCCCGGGAAGGAAAGAGCTTCCCCAGTTGGCGAGCTTGCCGCGGGGCTGGGCCCTGGGGGACATGGCGACAAAGCCGGGCAGGTCCTGGTTCTCGCTCCCCAGCCCGTAGGTCAGCCAGGAGCCCATGCTTGGACGATTGGCCTGCAGGGCGCCAAGGGTCATCATCAGGATCGCGCCCGCGTGCTCGGGTATGTCTGTATGACAGGAGTGAATAAAGCAGAGGTCATCGACCAGCCTTCCGACATGCGGAAAGATATCGCTGACCATTTTTCCGCACTCTCCATAGCGTTTGAAGCCGAATGGAGAAACCATCAGACCGTTCTTGGTGTTTCGCAGGGATTTTCGATTTACCAGAGAGGGCCGCTTGCCGGCGTGTTTCGCGATGTCCGGTTTATGATCAAAAGTGTCTACCTGCGATGGGCCTCCAGGCATGAACAGCTGGATCACGTGCTTCGCCTTGGGGGCGAAATGGGGCGCCTTCGGCGCCAGGGGCGATACAGCCTGTTTGCCGATTTCCTTCGTGGAGGCGAAGAGCGCCGGATCCGCCAGGACTCCCGCGAGCCCGAGGGTTCCGAACCCCGCTCCAATTCTCCGGAGTGATTCACGCCGGGTCAGAGGGGCCCTGTGATCTCCACCGAGGTTCTTTCTAGCTTGCGGTTCCATGCTCTCCAGTATGCCTTCGGATTGTTGCAAGTGCCAGCCTTTCAGGCAGGCGTCTCTCTCGTGCTGTTTTCAGCGTACCTGGATGAACTCGTGGGCGCTCAGGAGAACCTGCGCGTATTGCTGAAAACGGGGGATTTTTTCTCCTTTTTCGGCCAGGAAGGCGAGCCCGATTTCAGTTTCTTCTTCGGTCGGGGGTCTTCCATAGAGGATGCTGTAGGCCCGGGTGATCCGGGCCGGATCATCTCTTTCTTCGGTCTGCATCCGCGCGGCGAGCGCCTTGGCCCGCGCGATCATGAAGGGGCTGTTGAGCATGAAGAGATACTGCTGCGGCACGGTGCTGATCGCTCTCTTGGGCGCCGTGCTCGCGGGCGAGGGGAAATCAAAGAGGCGGAGGAAGGCGTCCGAGGCGAAGCGGTCTCCGTTGCGACTGATGGTGGTGTAGAGAGTTCGGCGCTTGACGTCAAAGATCTTGTCTGTCGGCTTCCCGCCGATTTTCCTGTCCAGTTCACCTGTTACCGCCAGGAGGCTGTCGCGCCACACCTCGATTTCCATTCTCCGGGGACTCATTCTCCACAGCAGCCGGTTGTCCCCATCCTTGTCGAAGTTTTCCTGGCTGAAGCGGCTGCTTTGCTGGTAGGTGGCGGAGGCGAGGATCAGCCGGTGCAACTGCTTGATGGACCAGCCGGATTCTTCGAAGGACGCGGCCAGCCAGTCAAGCAACTCCGGGTGCGAAGGCGTCTCACCCAGCTTGCCGAAGTTGCTCGGGGTTCGGACGAGTCCATGTCCAAAGTGGTATTGCCAGACCCGGTTGACCATGACCCTGCTTGCGAGAGGTTTGCCGGCCTCGAAGATCGAATCGGCGAGCTCCTTGCGTCCGCTGCCCTGCTTGAAGACCGGGCCGGAGCCGTCTGTCATGATCGTCAGGAACTGCCGGGGCGCGACCTCACCCTTCTTCCGCAGGTCGCCCCGGATGGCGACGTGCATATCCTTGTTGCCGTTTTCTCCCAGGACATGAACCTCGCCATCCGGCTTGATCGGTACGGTTTTCTTCAGCTCCTGCAGCTTGTCCTGGAGCTTCTTGAGCTCGGCCTCATCCGGCTTGTTCTCTCCGCCGGCCTTGTTCCTGTCATTCCATTCCTTGATGTTCTTTTCAGCTTCCTTGACCGCGTTCTGATGATCATTGAATCGCTTCGTGATTTCAGGGGACGCGGCCGGGCGCTTGTGGGTCTTCGAATTCCTGAAGACTCCCGCGATGGAGTAATAGTCCTTTTGTGGAATCGGATCGAACTTGTGGTCGTGGCAGCGCGCGCATTGCACGGTCAGTCCGAGGAAGGCCCGTGAGAAGGTGTCGATCCGGTCCGCCAGGGTCTCGGCCTCGGCCTGGGCCTTGGCTTCAGGGTCGCCTCCGTCGGATTTGTAGTTCGGCCCGATGGCGAAGAAGCCCGTTCCGTAGAAAGCGAGAGGTTCGTTGATCAGGTCCCCGGCAACCTGCTGCCTGACGAACTGATCGTAGGGCAGATCCCTATTGAAGGCGTCCACCACCCAGTCCCTGTAGCGCCAGGCGCCTGGCAGAGGCCCGTTGTCTCCAAAACCTCCGAGGCCGTCGCTGTAGCGGGCTGTATCAAGCCAGTGTCTCGCCCAGCGCTCGCCGTAATGCGGGGATTCAAGCAGGGAATTGACCAGGTGGTCGAGGGCATCGGGCCTCTTGTCCGAGAGGAACTCATCCACCTGCGATGGGGTGGGAGGGAGGCCCGTCAGATCTAGGTAGACACGTCGAAGGAGGAGCCGGGGAGCGGCTTTTCCGAGAGGTTTCAGGCCCTGCGATTCGAGCTTCGCCAGGATGAAGTTGTCGATCGGGTTGTTTACCAACTCCTGGGTCTTCACCTCGGGAGCGGCGGGTTTTTTCATCGGGCGGAACGCCCAGTGTTCCATTCGCAGCTTCTTCCAGTCTCGATCGCCGCCATTCTCCTCCTTCCTGGCGGAGGGCTCTTCCCTGGGCCACGGTACGCCCATGCGGATCCATTCCTGCAGGTCAGCGATGGCCCTGTCGGGCAGTTTTTTATTGGGCGGCATCTCGAGTTCGTTGTCGAGGTAGACGACGGCCCGGACCAGGAGACTCTCTTCCGGCTTGCCGGCCACCACCACGGGGCCGGTTTCTCCCCCCTTGAGGATGCCTTCCCTGCTGTCGAGATAGAGCTCCGCCTTCAGCTTCTTCGAGCGGGAGCTGTGACACTTGTAGCAATGCTCGGCGAGGACCGGGCGAATCTTCTCTTCGAAGAAGGTGAGCTGTTCGGCTGTCGGTTCTTCGGCCTCGATACGAGGCGAAGTCATCGATGCGGCTAAAACACAGATGCCGCCGAGAATCTTCCTGGCAGGGTTTTTCATGGTCCCCCGTTCGCCTTCAATAAGGCGTTTCATATCGTGTCGATCCGAACGGTAAGAGGTATTTTGCCTTATCGACGGTTTTCATTCTACAGCGTCTTTACCGAAGTTTCCCGCATCCTGCGAATCGCGGCTGTTGTCGTTTTCAGGCGGACGGCAGGGGAGTACAATGTGGTTCAGCTCAACTGGTTCGTCGCCAAGTGCGTCCTGATTGTTTTTGAGAGGAAGCCATGCCATTTTCGATTCGTAACATCTCCCGCCTCCTTTTCGTGGTCTCGTCCGGTCTTTTTCTTTTCGGGACGCTGCTCACCCCGGCAGCTCTGCTCGAGGCCGCGATGCGTCCCAACATCGTTCTCATCATGGCCGATGACATGGGCTATGAATGCGTCTCAGCTAATGGCGGTTCGACCTACAGAACGCCTCGGATCGACTCTCTGGCAAAGAGCGGCATTCGGTTTCTGAATGGTCACTCCCAGCCGATCTGCACTCCATCGCGCGTACAGATCATGACGGGCCTCTATAACAACAGGAACTACATCCGTTTCGGTTTTCTTGATCCCAAGGCAACGACCTTCGGCCACGTTCTCAAGTCCGCCGGGTACAAGACCTGCATCGTGGGAAAGTGGCAGCTCGCGGGAGGGCTGGGGGCTCCCGGGCATTTCGGCTTCGATGAGTACTGCCTGTGGCAGCTCACCCGTCGCCCGAGTCGCTACGCCAATCCCGGGCTCGAGGTCAATGGCCAGCTGAAGGACTATAAAAATGGAGAATATGGTCCGGACCTGGTGAGCGACTACCTCTGTGATTTTATCGAGAGGAACAAGGATGGCCCCTTTTTCGCTTACTATCCGATGATCCTGCCGCATTGGCCCTTTGAGCCAACACCTGACAGTCCTGACTATGACAAGACCTTCCCCGGAGCGAAGGGAGTCGGTCAGATGAAGTACTTCAAGGATATGGTCTCCTATACCGACAAGCTGGTCGGCAAGATCGTCGACAAGCTTGATTCCCTCGGCCTTCGCAAGAAGACCCTGGTGATTTTTACGGGAGACAACGGAACCTACGTCAAAATCGTCTCCAACCTGAATGGAGCGGAGTACCCGGGTGGCAAGGGCTCAACCCGGGACAACGGAACGCATGTGCCGCTGGTGGCCAGTTGGCCCGGTACCGCGCCGGCGGGCAAGGTCTCCGATGCGCTTGTTGATTTCAGTGACATCCTGCCGACGCTTGCCGAGACTACTGGCGCAAAGCTTCCCGCCGGAGAGCTCTACGAGGGGGTCAGCCTTGCTCCCCTGCTGCGGGGTAAGCCTTTCAAGGGTCGCGAGTCGATCTACTGCTGGTACCATCGCAATGGCCTGCGGGGTAAGGAGAGCCAGCATTCGCGCAACCAGGACTTCAAGCTCTACTCGACCGGCCGCTATTTTAAGGTCGCGGGAGATCTGCTGGAGAAAAAGCCGATAAAAATCGGCTCGCTTACCGGTAGCGGGCTTGAGGCCTACAAGGCGCTGAAAACCGCCCTTGATGTCCAGCTCGAGACGACACGCAAATCTACCGAGGCGCTGAAAAAACGAGGTTTTGGTGGCGCCACGAAGAAGCAGGGTAAGAATAAGAACGCAGAGAAGAAGCAGAAGCAAAAGCAGAAGAAGGAAAAGAAGGCGAAGAAGGAATAGGGCCCGGCCGCTTCCGGCGGCCGCCCTGAAGGAAGTGTTGAAAGCTCAAAGTGAGCGACCGGTTATTGCAGTGAAGAAGAGGAGGGAACCGATGAGACGTTCCATTACGTTTGTTGCCGTCGCCGTGGCGGTTCTTTGCGCTGGGTCCGGCTGCGCCACCATTGCGCAATCCACCAGCATCGGACAATCCGCAGGTTCTGACCTGGTGTCGATCAATTCCAAGCCGCCGGGAGCAACCGTACATGTCGATGGGGTAGAGATCGGTGTGACTCCCCTTACGGTAACCGTCAGCCCCCGGGCGAGGACCATGACCTTCGCCAAGGACGGATACAGCGCGGTGACCATCCCTATTCCGAAGGACTGGAACACCTGGACGATAGCCAACGTTCTCTGGGTTCCGGGAATCGTGGTCGATGCCGTTACCGGCAATATAAAGAAAGTGCGCGGGACCATCTCCGTTACCCTGCCGAAGGCAGGAGAATAAAGCTCCGGGCAGGTTGGCTGAGCCCGCCCAGACGGCTTTTTTCAGATGGAGCGAATGCGCAGTTTACGTAAGGACAGGGGCAGGCCGTGATCCTGGAAGCCGATGCCTCCTTTGTCGGGGCGATCCTTCAGCCGCGCATGGTCGAGGCTGATCTCGTTGACGACCGCGCCGTTGAGCTTGATGGTGACCTTGCGTCCCTTGCAGGTGATGTGGAAGCGGTTCCATTCACCCGCCGCCTTCGCCGTGTTCTTGGTCGGAGGTATTCCCGGGATGACTCCGCCCGAGTCGTGGTCGGTCAGCCGCGCGCCCTTCTTCTTGCCGGAGGAGTCATAGATCTGGACCTCGATGCCTTTCGCTACGGGGCTCTTCTTGTCTCCGACATGAAAATAGAAGCCGCTGTTACCGCGCTTCTGAACCTTGTAATCAAACTCGACCTCGAAGTCTTTGTATTCTCCCTTGAGCCAGAGGTAGGCATCGTAGCGCTGCCAGCCCCTCTCGCCCGGTCTTGGTGTAAGGGTCACAACGCCATCCTTACCGAGGATCCAGTTGCCCTTGGTGTGGCAGTGCTTGGTGAGGTCGCCTGATTTGAGCACATCGGTCCAGGCGCCCTTTTCTTCCGCGAGGAGATTCGAGGTGCAGATGAACGTCGCGGCGATAATGCAGACCGCGGAGACGAGTCGGTATGCGTGGGGAGTGTGGGTGTTGCGATGGAGCTTGGTCATGTCCAGAAGGTTCCTTCCTGTCAGGATTCCGTTTGATGCGTGAAGCGTATTCCAATAACCAGCGTACGATCTTATCATAGTCATCTCGGAGAATGTCCGTATTCAACTGAAGGATCCAGTCCAGGAAAGGTAGCTATGAACAGGAAGCTGATGAATCGAGCTGTTTCGAGACTTACGGGCGGTGTTGGATTGGCGGCGCTGCTTTTGTCCAGCCTGCTCATGGCCGGACTCGCGGCGCAGGATAAGCCGAAAAAGAAGGCGCAGAAGAAGAAGGTGCCCGCGGCCATGAAGCCGGTGAAGGACGTGCCGGGTTTGCCAAGGGTGCTCTTGATCGGCGACTCGATCTCGATCGGTTACACGGTGGGTGTACGCGAATTGCTTTCGGGCAAGGCCAACGTGCATCGTCCTCTGACTAACTGCGGCCCGACCACCAAGGGCGTCAAGGAGCTCAACAAGTGGCTCGGGGATAAGCCCTGGGACGTGATTCACTTCAACTTCGGGCTGCACGACCTCAAGTATCTCGGCCCGAAGGGCCAGAACCTTGCCGATCCGAAAGGAGAGGGGAGCCATCAGCAGGTGCCGGTCATCGACTATGAAAAGAACCTCAGGACCATGGTCACCCGCCTGGAGAAGACCGGGGCGGAGCTTGTCTGGCGAACGACGACGCCGGTTCCCCCGGGCGCCAGGGGAAGGGTTGTTGGCGACTCGGTGAAGTACAACCAGGCCGCCGCGAAAATCATGAAGGAGCGCAAGATCGCCATCGATGACATGTACACCTTCTGCATGCCGCGCCTGAAGGAGATCATGCGACCAGCGAACGTCCACTTTACCCCGGCTGGTTCGAAGGCGCTCGCGGGGCGGGCCGTAGCGGCGATCAACGCCGCGCTGAAGAGACGGGCGGCCTCTTCCAGGAAATAGCCTTCGTACGGAACCCTACTGCTTCTGGAATTGAGGCAGGGAGAGCATGAAAGCCGCGGTCGCCGAGACGCGCCGATTCCGTTCGCGCTGGCTGTTGAAGGCTTCCTCGCAGAGCTGATGATGGTTTTCAAGCGTATCGCCGTTGAGGAACAGGAGCTTGAAGAAGTTGACGGTTCTTTCCGGGGTGAACAATTGCCAGCGCCGACGGAGGGCATCCGGATCCCAGGTTCCCGCGGACTCTCCCTGGACCGGGTTGGCGAGGTCGTTGATGAATCTCAACCGCTCGAGAAGTCCGACGGTGTGCATCCAGTCAAAGCCCAGCTCCGATTCTCCGGTCGGGTCGGGGAAATCGACCATCTGCATGCCGGCTCTCTGGACGGTGCCGCTGGCATCGATGAGCTCCGCTGTCGTCAGGCTGGCGTTGAGCGCGCGGACGGCGCTTGCCACGAGCTCGATGGGGGTCTTGATCTTCGCCCTGTAGAATCGCAGGCTCAGGAATTCATCTGAAAAGAGGATCACACGGAGGACCTCTTTGATATCTCCTTCAGAGCTTCTCCAGGCATCGATCGCGGCCAGCAGAAGGTCGGGCTCGCGGAACTCGAGTCGGCTGACGGTTCCGTTGCCGGCGGAATCGAGTTCCTCGAAGATCTGCGGCGGCCGGCCGTTGGGAAGGTCCGGAGTAGCTTCGGCCCATTCACTCGGTGAGAGCCTGCCATCGGAGTTTCGATCGACCGAGTTGAAAAGCGCCGCCAGGTCTTCCGGCATGCCGCCTGTTTTTGGCAGGTCGGAGATTTCGTCGGTCACCAGCAACTGGATGAGCTTGGTGCAGATATACTTTGCGCAGTCCCGGAGGCCGACGGTCTTGTCGAGGACCTGGTAAAACTCGTTCATGGCCGCGGCGTTGGTGCGGTTGTTGGGGTTGTTGGCGATTTGCAGTGTGGCGAATGGCGTCACCGGGTTCCCGAGCGAATCTACCCCGCCGTAGCGCGGAAGGAAGATGTCCTTGCGTCCCCACGTATGGTTTTCGCTACCGAAGTTAAAAGCCCAGGTGTAGACGTCATCGTCCCAGTTCTCGGTCGTGGCGAAGCGGTAGTTTGTACCGGTTTCCCGGTCGTTGAGTGAGCGTAGAAGTTTTCCTGGCCGCCGGATGAAGAGAATGTCATTGGCCGGGAAGGTATTTCGAGTGACCCAGCCGGCTGTCCAGCCGGTGAAAACCTTGGCCAGTTCTTCGATGTCGCGTTGGGTGTAGACATGGTCGGCGCCGAGGGCGAAGAGTTCGAAGTACTCCCTGGCGTAGTTCTCGTTCGGAGCGGTGTTGATGTTCTCGAAATTGTTGAGGTAGATCACCTGGGCGACGCTCTTGGCTGAGCCTTCGAGGAGGCCGCGGAAGGTGCCGAAGGCGTTTCTTCTGAAGAACTTGTACTCTCTCAATTCCATGTCGACAGCCACAGCTCTCTGCTCGCGCTGGCCGTAGTACTTCCAGTAGCCTAGCTGGTTCTTGGTGATGAATTCCTCGTAGGTCAGGAATCCGTCAGTTCGCAGTCGAGCCGGGAAGCGCTCCCAGTGAATGGCTCCCGGATGCCTGTTGGGTCTGCGGAAGGAGTTCCATTCCGCCTCGGTTACGGTGTTGGAGTCATCCGAGTCGGCCGCGTTGAACATCTGCCTGGTGGGAGGCACCCCGGCGCTGCCGCCGCGCTGACCTTTTGAGAAGAAGCTGTCGCGCAGGGCCGAGGCCTGGGTGTGGAAATGGTTGTTCCAGAACAGCGAGAGCACCTGCTGCAGTTGCCAGCGGCTGTTGATCGCATCGTTGAGGAGCAGGGCGTTCATTCGCGGGATCTGGTTGTTGGGTACCAGGTAGTCCGGATCGAATCCAAGGTCGAGGCTTTCGGCAACCGCGGCGAGCTCGGGCTCATTTTCGTTCTGGTCAAAGTTGTTCGGAGGGTTGAGCTGTTCCTCGATGTAGGCCAGCAGGTCGGCGCGGGTCTGGATTCGCGTCAGGAGTTCCTCGGTCGGTCCGAAGGTGATGCGGTTGAGCACATGAGAGATGAGGGGCAGGTCGTTCGAGCATTGCGGGTAGGTGTCGCAGGAGAGCTTTCCGGTCTCCGGTGGAAGTCCGCATTCAAAGGGGCCGGGCGCGGCAGGCTCGGCCCCGGCACGGAACAGGTAGGCGAGGCTGAAGACGCCATCGCTCAGATCGACGGTGGAATCGTTGTTGGTGTCGCCGGCGATCGTGCAGGTGCTCGCCTCACCGCCGGCAAACAGCCAGACGAAGGTGGCGATGGCGTCTGAGATGTCGACCGAACCATCGGTGTTAAAATCTCCGCGGCGAAAGGGTACCTCGCGAAAGTAACGCGAGAATCCCTGGGGAGCCGGGATGTCGAGCTCCAGGCCGGGAATCCCCTGGGCTTGAAGACGGGAGCTGGGAACGGGAGAGAGGACCGCTAAAAGGGCAGTACCCATGAGACCGAGAACTATCGGTCGCCAGTATCTTTTCCGAACTCCAGTACCGCTCATCTTCTGCTCCAGCGTTCCTACAAATGATCCCGGAATCCTGCATTCTAAGCCTTGAGGGTAACTCTATTTGGAGTTCTCTGCCCACAACCTCAAAGCTCTATACATCATGCAGACGCGGAAAGCCTAAAGCAACCATTAGCTTTGAAACAGCGGCATCCTAGGCCGAGCCTGCCGTTGTTTCGCGAACTTTATTCTCCGCAGCTTTCAGGGCAGGTTTCGATGCGGATGCATTCGGTGCCTGCGGCTGGCTGCGGTCCTCCCTGGAAGAGGTAGATGAGAAGGTGGATCCCATCCGCGAGATCGACACCGCTATCGCCGTTGAGGTCCAGCAGAACCCTGTTTCCAGGGTCGCCGACAGCGCCATCCTGGCAGGGAAGCCGCCCTGGTGTTCCAAGGAAGAGATGTCCGAGAAGACTGACGGCATCGGAGAGGTCGACCTGTCCATCCTGGTTCGTGTCGCCAGGCTTCTGAAGGCCGCCCGCTGCCGCCGGCGCTTCAGCGAAACCTGGAGTCCCGTCGATGACCAGGCCTTCCTGCCAGCTTTCGGCCAAACCCAGGTCCTCGGGTGGGAGGGCGAGGTTCCTCAGCACGAGCGAGAACCCCTGGCCATCGGTGCCAGGCTGCCAGCTGTCGTTGTAGCTGAAGTCCGCGATGATGTTGCCAAGGGCGTCCCGAAGCTCGATTTTCTCCCCGGCGTTGGCCAGGTTGCCCCGGTATTCTCCCGCTACGAGAATCCGGGCGATATCGTAACGTGTGGCGAAGGCCTCTATATCGCGGACAATCACGGCGAACTCTCCCGGCAGCAGGTCGAACACTCCCGCTGAACTGAAATCAAATTCGATTCCGCCTGCAAGGCGTACCCCGGTCAGGTCAATCGTTTCATCTGAGGGGTTGGCCAGCTCGATGAACTCGAGATCCTGTTGGTTCACGGGGCTGTCTTCAGCAGGGGGGCGGGGATTGTACATGATCTCGCTGACCCGCAGGTCCGAGACATCTGTGGCGAACGACCTCTCGATGAGATTGCTCCAGACTCCTCTTCGTAATGTGCGCGCCCGTATCTCCGAGCTTCTCGGCAGATTGAACGGTTCGGTGAACCGCGTGGCAGAAGCCGCCACCCGGTTACCTTCGAGCCTGGGATCGCTTCCATCGAGGGTGTAGTAGATGCTGCCCGCTTCGGTTGTCATGTTGATCTCGAGGCCGGCTCCTCCTGGAGGAATTCTTCCGGTTGCCGGCTCTATAGCCGGGGGATCGATCGTACTGCGTGCGAGGCCCCGCTGGGCAAGCTGTGCGTAGACGAGGCCGGTTCTTCTTGGGAAGTAGGTGCGGCGGAACCAGTTCAGCTCCGTGGTCCATTCCTGCCTGGTGTTGTAGGGGTCGTTCGCGCGCTTATCATCGCCCCAGCGAGCTGTTTCAGCAGCCAGCGCCAGCTCGATATGTTCGGCGAAGGCGTTCCACCTTGCCCGGGCCGCTTCCGCGGTGAGAACTCCATCGTCAAAGAAGTGGCGCTGCACCCGGTCACGGAAGAGAGTTACGTATTCTTCGTTATCCGTCAGTCGCTGATGCAGGCGCGTTGGCCTGTTGGCGTTGCTGAGTCCCGTACGATTTTCGTTCAGGTTCCAGAAGGTGCGTTCCGCGTCCCAGCAGAAGAACTTATAGCCCTCCCCGGGCCTCCGTCTGCGGCCCGCGTACCAGTTGTTGTGATCCCAGTCGACGTTGCCGACGTAGAAATTCAGCAGCATCCAGTCGACCAGGTTCGGCACATCGAGATATTCCTGGATATTATTCCAGGCCTCGGGGCTTTCCATGCCTCCCTCGGCGATCCGCATCATGGCGTTCCATGCCGTCAGGTCTCCATCGACGGGTTCGCCGACATTGAGCGAGTCATACTCCTCCCGTTCACCGCCAAGATGGGCGGCCAGGAAGGGGGCGCTCGGGCGTTCGATGAGGTGGTAGAGTCCCCAATAGAGGCCATTGATATAGAGATGCATGTAGTTCTGGTGGGCGCTCAGCTGTCCCATGGCCAACTGGGCGTCGCGGCACCACTGGTCGCGGATGTACTGGGCACGGGTGCGCTGGATGGAGTTGGGATGGAACCAGGAGTCGCCGTTACCTCCGCGCAGGACGATCGTATCGAAGCTCTCGACCGGCGAGTCCTCGAAGACGGGGAACCGGAGCTTGCCGGGCCCGTAGAGTTTTTTGAACATCAGGCGCATGTTGTGTTTGGGGCGGGAGGGTTGACGGCTGGCGCCTCCCTGCATTCGGAGGCCGCAGTTGATCTGGGTGCCCTCTCTGCCATCCGGGTAGATGAGCTCCATCGATGCCGGCCTTTCCCATTCGACGCCGGCGCGTTGAGAGTTCGTATAGATACCGGTGCTTCGGTCAAAGAGGTCGTCGATGTTCATGACGATCGAGAGCGTTGGCATGGCGAGCAGGGAATCTCTGACGCGTCCATCGTAGTGTGGCGAGTCGGTCTCGCTGACCACCCGCTGGTCCATCTCGTAGTCCGCCCGGAGGCTTCCCCAGGCGGTGGGATAGCCCGGCTGGCTCGCGGCCTGGTTCAGGATGCCGCCATCGGTGGGAGTGTCGAGGAAGAGATAGGTCCTGGTGTCGATATAGGATGGCTCGAAATCTTCCCTGAAGGCCCCGAATCGCAGGGTCGTCGTGTCATCTACCAGGAGAGGACCGCTGTAGGTCCTTCCGGTGTCGAGGCTGGGGGCGCTTCCATTGGTGGTGAAACGGATCAGGGCGCCCGGCGTCTCGCAGCTGAGCTCTACCGTGAACGGTTTATCGTAGAAGCCCGGGTCGTGGCTGACCGTCACGTCCTCGACAAAGTCGAGCGAACCGCCCGTGTTGGCGGCGCCGGGAGTCGGGCTGGTGAAATAGCGCATCTCTGAGGCGAAGGCACCGGCCGTGATCAGCTCAGGAACGAGCAGGAAGTCGGTATCATCCGCCGATGAGTTGAGTCCCTGGAAACAGATGACGTTTTCACCAAGCTCGAGGAGGCCGATCCTGTCTGTGAGCTGCTGGTCATCAAAGGCCAGGGAGACAGCGTCGGGGCGGTCGGCCAGGGAGCTTGAATTCCAGGAGATATTTTCCGGCGCATTCCTTCTCGCGATCTCTACCCCGTTGAGCCAGGCGACGTAGCCATCGTTGTATTTAACCCGCAGGGTCATCGAGGTGCCGCCCAGGGGTGATTCGAGGGTGAAGGGGAGCCGGAGATAGACCGAGGAGTTGGCTCCTCGCAGCTGCTCCTCGAGGTCGAGCTCGATGAGAGGCCGAAAGCTGGTTAGCTCTTCGGCCCTGGTTCCCGAGGCCAGCGCCCTGATCTGCTCAGTGGTGAGCGCTTCGTCCCAGAGACCGACCTCATCGATGCGTCCCTCGAAGTAGCCGCCCTCTACATCGCTGCCGATCAGCACGTTGCCGGCGAAGCCTGTGTCGATGACCCTGGCCCGCAACGCGCTGGGGCCTGCTCCGCCGGGATTGCCCGCGTCGAGCTGTCCATCGACGTAGAGCCTGAGATCGGTGGTGTTTGAGGCCGTATCATCAGGCAGGACAACCGCGACGTGATGCCAGCGTCCGTCGGCGACATTCCGGTTACCGACAAAATAGCCGTTGGCGATGTCGACTCCGAGCGCCCCACGGGCCCCATTGCTGTTTTCTACCCGGAAGAGCCACTTATTGCCGGCCCGGCTGGAGCCCCAGGACGCGATCACGCCGCCGCGAACGTTCGTCCTGATCCAGGCCGCGAGGGTCCGGGGTTGGCCGGCGGTGACCCCGTTGTAGTTTCTGATGATGACCTGGCTGGTCTCTCCATCGAAGCGGAGGGATCTTCCCTCTTCGACCGCGTTCGGAATGTCAGGGTCGTAGCTGGCATCGCCAAGCTCTCCATGATGGCCGCCTCCTGAGCTGTCGAGAACGTTTCCATCAAAGCTCCAGCTCGCTACCGGAATCGCCTGGTTGGCGGCTGCCGGGCGGACGTCATAGCCCGCCTCCGGCCGGCCGCGTTCCCAGGCTGAATCATCAAAATTTCTTGAGGTCCAGCTGCCGCCAAGCGAGCTGTCTTCCGGGACCAGGTAGCGCATCCGGTCGTCGTCGTCCAGGATGGCGGCGGTTCCCATGTTGAGACCGTAGGAGATGTTTTCTCTCTGTCGCGGGTAGAGAGGAGAATATTCGTGTTCGATGGTGGCGGCATCAGGGCGAATGAGGGCGAGATATTCACCGCTTGAGCCGAGCTTGAAGTTGGTGTGCAGGTTCGCTGCCGGATCCCGCCGATCCTTGCCGGAGGCGAACAGCACGAGGTAGCCGCCGGCCGAGAGCTCGATGGCTGGAAAGCTCCATCTTGTCGGGTTTTCGGGATCGTCGCTGAGGTACCAGCCGCCAAGGTTGACGGAGATTTCGCCCTGGTTGTAGAGCTCGATCCAGTCCTCGAAATCACCGTCTTCATCCGCGAGGCCGTCATCATTGCTTGCGAGAAATTCGCTGATGAGGACAGTCTGAGACCAGGCCGCTGGCGAGGCGGAAAGGAGCGTGAGGAAGATGAGGCAGTATTTGAAGAGCGTACTCATTTATTCAGTTTCAATTTTACCGGGCAAGCACGGGATATCGCCTCCAAAGGCTGCCTGCCGAATTAATTAGATTCGGTAGAAATGACCTGAAAACGTTCTTTT
>CAJWMA010000068.1 GCA_913042995.1 uncultured bacterium
CGGGTTGAGGGTGAGGAGGATCTTCCTGAGCTCCTTCCCGCCAGTAACAACCGGGCCGGCTTCATCAGGAAATGCGTGTCGGTGGTCTGCGGGTTGGTTCTTCTTACCCTCGGGATGCTGGGGATTCTGCTGCCGGGGATTCCGGGTACTCCTGCCTTCCTGGTCGGGCTGGCCATGGTCTCCGTTGCCAGTGACCGGTTGCGGCGCTGGATCAATTACCGCGATACGCGCCTTTCGCGTAAGTGGAGATTATTTTTGCGCAAGTTCCAGTAAGAGAAGCTGTCTTCAGCTTTGCCTTCCTCTTCTCAAGCTAAATATATCGGCCGGGCCGAGCTCCTGGCCGCAGGATGGTCCCGGAATGATTATTCAGTACCTGCAAGATGATGTCGTCCTCTATACCTGCATTGTCTTTTCCATCGTGGTCTCCGTGGTTCTTCATGAGCTGGCTCATGGGGCGGCGGCGATCTGGCAGGGGGACCGCACGCCCATCGAGCTGGGGCATATGACCCTCAACCCCATGGTGCACATGGGGGGGATGTCGCTGGTGGCGGCGTTTGTCATCGGCATGGCATGGGGCGCGATGCCGGTCACTCCTCACCGATTCAGGCATGGGCGCCTTGGAGATGTCCTGGTCTCCCTCGCAGGGCCCGCCACCAACGCCCTGTTGGCAGTCGTGGCGCTGGCGATCCTGGGGATTCTCAAGGCATCTGAGCCGGCCCCCGGACTCGAGACCAACCTGCGGACACTGCTCTGGACATTAGGGTATTTGAATATCGTCCTGGCGATTTTCAACCTGGGCCCGGTGCCTCCCCTCGATGGGTCAAGGGTATTGAGCGGTATCAGCTCGCGTTACAGGAGATTCGTTGACAACCTGGAGCGCCCCGAAAACCTGTTCTTCGGCTATTTTATTCTGATCATGGCGCTTGAGCGAACCGAGTACGGTCTCTGGGCATTCTCTTTGGACCTCGCGACAGGTTTTGTAAACTATATCGAATTGCTGTTGGTATGAATTAAGGACAGAGACTTACCCATCATGAGACATCATTCTGCTTCTTCGTCAGTGTTCTATCTTCTGGCGCTTTGTTGTTGCCTGTTTAATCCATGCGAGTCCCGGGGCCAGTCGTTTGACCAGCTGAAGCCGGCCAACTGGCACCACTGGCGCGGGCCGGGCGCCACCGGGGTTTCGAAGACGGCGAAGCCGCCTTTGAGATGGAGTGAAGACACGAACATCCAGTGGAAGGCCGCGCTGCCCGGCAATGGGACCTCCACGCCGATTATCTGGAAGGACAGGGTCTACCTCCTGTGCGTGATCGACACCGGCAAGGTCGATCCCTCTCTGCCGAAGCCAGGGGATCAGCCGAAGCGCGTCTTCGGGATCACCTTCCCCAATACCGTTCAGCAGTTCGTGGTGCTCTGCCTGGACCGAAAGACCGGCAAGGAAATCTGGCGCCGCAGGGCGGGGGAAGGAATTCCGCACGAGGGGCACCATGGCGACAATGACTTCGCCTCTGCTTCACCGACCACCGATGGCGAGCGGCTCTACTGCTGGTTCGGTTCCGCAGGGCTGTACTGCTACGATCTCGAGGGGGAGAAAATCTGGGAACGGAATCTCGGCAAGGCGCATATGGGCGCAAGCCTTGGCGAGGGTTGTTCGCCGGTCATTCACGATGGAAGGCTGGTGATCGTGCGTGACCAGGCGCGCCAGTCGTCCGTTCATGTGCTCAACGCGAAAACCGGCAAGACGCTGTGGGAAAAGAAACGGGAGGAGCCCAACGCCTGGGCAACGCCCGTGGTCGTTCGTCACAGCGGGCGGACCCAGGTCGTTGTGCCTGCCTCGAAGATGGTGAGATGCTATGACCTCGAGAACGGAAAGATCATCTGGCAGTGCGGCGGGCTGACGGGCAACGTGATCCCCTCGCCCGTCATCAGCGGCGACCTCGTCTGCTGCATGAGCGGCTACCAGGGCTATTCCCTCCTCGCCCTGCCGCTGTCGGCGAAGGGGGATATCTCGAAAACAGAATCCATCGCCTGGAGCAAAAATCGCGGAACGCCCTACGTGCCCTCCCCGGTCGAGTACGACGGCATGCTCTATTTCACCCAGTCTAACCGAAATATTCTCACCTGCCTGGCGTCGCAGACCGGAGATGTGATCATTGACCGTACCCGTCTTCCCGGCCTGTCGAATATCTATGCATCCCCCGTGGGCGCCGATGGCCGGGTCTACTTCACCGGCCGAAGCGGTACCACGCTGGTGCTCAAGCGCTCGAAGAAGCTCGAGGTGCTGGCGACCAACAAGCTCGATGAGCGCTTTGACTCTTCGCCCTCCCTGGCGGGGAACCAGCTCTTCCTGCGTGGGCGAAAGTTTCTTTACTGCATCGCAGAGCGGAAGTGATTTCATGAAGCTAAATTCGACAAGACACGGGCTCTTTCCGCCGGCTTTCCTTTTTCTCCTGGCCCTCGCGCTGCCTGTCTGTTCAAAGGAGCGCCCCAACATCGTTCTCTTCTTCATCGATGATATGGGCTGGGGCGACTTCTCCTGTTTCGGGAACAAGGATGCCAGTACTCCAGAAATCGATCGGATGGCCGCCGAGGGCATCCGGTTTGAGCAATTCTATGTGAACTCGCCGATCTGCTCATCTTCGCGTACGGCCATCTCAACGGGCCAGTATCCCCAGCGCTGGAAGATCACCTCCTACCTGAGCAACCGCGATCACAATAACCAGCGCGGCATGGCGCAGTGGCTCGACCCGAAGGCGCCGATGCTGGCGCGCTCCCTGCGGCAGGCGGGCTATGCCACCGGGCATTTCGGCAAGTGGCACATGGGAGGCCAGCGTAACGTCGCTGACGCGCCGCCCATAACCGACTACGGATTCGACGCATCGCTGACCAACTTCGAGGGCATGGGACCGAAGCTGCTGCCGCTGGTGCTCAAGCCGGGGCAGAAGGAGCCCGGCAGAATCTGGGGTGACGCTGAGCGCCTCGGCGAGGGCTCCCGGTGGATGTTGCGGTCTAAGATCACTGGTGGGTTTGTCGATGAGGCGATCCCCTTCATCAGGAAGGCGCGGGCTGAGAAGAAGCCCTTCTACATCAACCTCTGGCCGGATGATGTTCACAGTCCGTTCTGGCCGCCGGTCGACAAGTGGGCCGATGGCAAGAGGGGGCTCTACCACTCGGTGCTGCAGGAGATGGATCGTCAGTTCGGCAAGCTCTTCGAGGTCATCCGGACAGACCCTGTCCTGAGAGAGAACACCCTGGTGCTGATCTGTTCCGACAACGGTCCTGAGCGCGGCGCCGGCTCGGCCGGGCCCTTTCGCGGATTCAAGACCCATCTCTACGAGGGAGGGGTGAGGTCGTCGCTGATCGCCTGGGGGCCGGGGATACTCAAGAAGAAGAACCACGTCGATCGTGAGACCGTCTTTACTGCCATTGATCTCGTTCCAACCCTGCTGGAACTGACCGGGACGGCAGCGCCGAAGGGAATAAAGTATGATGGCGAGGCTCTGCCAGGCGCGGTGCTTGGCGAGGGGGGCTCGCGCAAGGCGCCGATTTTTTTCCGTCGGCCTCCCGACAGAGACGCCTTCTACGGCGACAACGATCTCCCCGACCTGGCAATACGCGAGGGCAATTGGAAGCTTCTTTGCGAATACGATGGCAGCGAACCCGAGCTCTACGACCTCTCGAGCGACCGCGGGGAGCGGGAGAGCCTGGCTGAGAAGCACCCCGGGATTGTAGCGCGCATGGCGAAGAAGCTTATCGCCTGGCACCAGTCGATGCCGCCAGATAATGGCGCGGACTTCGTCCGCAAGCCGAAGGCGAAGAAAAAAAAGCGCGGTTGAGCTCTGCGTCAGCTCAGGCGAGGAGTCCGCTGACAACTTCTCCGTGGACATCGGTCAGGCGGAAATCCCTGCCCTGGTGGCGGTAGGTGAGCTTCTCGTGGTCGACACCGAACTGGTTCAGGATCGTCGCGTTGAGGTCGTGGATATGGACCGGCTTGTCGACGACGTTGTAGCTGAAGTCATCGGTCTCGCCGTAGACGATGCCTCCCTTGATGCCCGCGCCGGCCATCCACTTGGTGTAGCACCGCGGATGGTGATCTCGTCCGTAGTTCTTGGTCGACAGTCCGCCCTGGCAGTAGATGGTTCGTCCAAACTCACCTCCCCAGATGACCAGGGTGTCGTCGAGCAGGCCGCGCTGCTTGAGATCCTGGACGAGCGCCCAGGATGGCCGGTCTACGATGCCGCACTGCCGGCGAATGTCTTTCGGCAGGTTGCCGTGCTGGTCCCACTGGCGGATGAAGATCTGGGTGAATCGAACGCCGCGCTCAGCGAGTCGTCTCGCGAGCAGGCAGTTGGCGGCGAAGGTGCCGGGTTTTTTGACCTCGGGGCCATACATCTCGAGGGTGGCCTTGCTCTCGCCGGAGATATCTGTGAGCTCAGGAACGGAGGTCTGCATGCGGTAGGCCATCTCGTATTGCGAGATCCGGGCCTGGATCTCCGGGTCGCCGACAGCGGCGAAACGCTCCCTGTTCAGTCGGCCAAGCTCGTCGAGCATCTTTCGCCGCATGGTGTCAGACATGCCGGCGGGATTTGACAGGTAGAGGACCGGGTCGCCGGTTGATCGCAGGCTGACTCCCTGGTGCCGGTTTGAGAGGAAGCCCGCTCCCCAAAGCCGGGAGTAGAGCGCCTGGCCGCCGAAGCCCCCATTGACCGTTGAGTGGAGCACCATGAAGGCCGGCAGGTTGTCGTTCATGCTCCCGAGACCGTAGGACATCCACGCGCCGGCGCTGGGGCGCCCCGGAAGCTGGCTTCCGGTCTGGATGTAGGTGATGGCGGGGTCGTGGTTGATGGCCTCGGTGTTGACGGTCTTGATAACCGCTAGATCATCTACCATTTTCGCGGTATGCGGCAGCAGCTCACTCACCCAGGCTCCGTGGGAGCCGTGCTGGTTGAATTTGAAGATCGAGGGCGCGACGGGGAATCTCTTCTGGCCGGATGTCATGGTCGTGATCCGCTGGCCGTTGCGGATCGAGTCCGGCAGGTCCTTGTTGTAGTACTCCTTCATCCCGGGCTTGTAGTCCCACATGTCGAGCTGCGAGGGAGCTCCGGACATGAAGAGGTAGATGACCCGCTTGGCCTTCGGGGCGAAGTGCGGCAGGCCGGGCAGGCCCGCTTTTGTCTTGTTCTCCGCGAAGAGGTCCGGGTTGACAAGCGAGGCGAGAGCC
Source organism: uncultured bacterium (assembly GCA_913042995.1). Lineage (GTDB taxonomy): Bacteria > Planctomycetota > UBA8108 > UBA8108 > UBA8108 > UBA8108. The sequence continues at coordinate 5,222 of CAJWMA010000068.1, forward strand.
GCCGTCCCGATTCCGCCGGCTGTTCGGGAGAAGAAGTGGCGCCTGGTCTCTACGAGGCCGGCCTCGAGCAGCGGATCCATCATTTGCTCTTTGATGTTCATGATTTCCTTTTTCACTCAGCGCCAGGCGGCGCCGAGTGAAGCTATCCCTTGGTTACTGTTTCACTCAGGTTGAGGAGCAGGTGGGTGACCATTGTCCAGGCCGCCAGCTCGTTTGCATCCAGCTCCTGGTCTCGCGGCGATTCGCCCACGGAGAGAAGCTTGGCGGCCGAGCCTGAGCTGTCCTTGAATTCAGTCACGTATTCCTTGTAGATCCGGGCAAGCGCAGCCAACTCGGAGGCTCCGGGGCGTCGGCCCAGGGCTGACCGGAAGGCGAAGGCCACCCGGTCTTCAACGCCAGCGCCGCCCTCACGGACGACCTTCTCGGCGAACTTTCTGGCGGCCTCGACAAACTGCACATCATTCATCAGCACAAGGGCCTGCAGGGGCGTGTTGGTTCGCGCGCGTCGGACCTGGCAGGTCTCCCGGTTGGGCGCATCGAAGGTCTCCATCGAAGGAGGGGGGGAGGTGCGCTTCCAGAAGGTGTACATGCTGCGCCGGTAGAGCTTGTCTCCCTTGTCCTGCTTGAACACTGAGGTGTTGCTGCCACCGAAGCCGACCGGCTTCCAGAGTCCCGGCGGCTGGTAGGGCTTGACGCTCTTGCCGCCGATCTGTTTGTTCATGAGGCCGCTGAGGGCGAGCGCCTGGTCCCGGATCACCTCGGCATCGAGCCGGAAGCGGGGGCCGCGCGCCAGCAGACGGTTTTCGGGGTCAGCGGCCAGCTTGTTCTTGTCGATCCTGGAGGATTGCTGGTAGGTAGCCGAAAGGACGAGCTGTGAGAGGAAACGTTTCACATCCCAGCCGGAGCCGACGAAATCCATCGCCAGCCAGTCGAGCAGCTCCGGGTGAGAGGGGTGCTCTCCCTGGACCCCGAAGTCTTCAGAGGTCCTGACCAGCCCGGTACCGAAGAGCTGCTGCCAGAGCCGGTTGACTGTCACTCGGGCGGTCAACGGGTGGCTGGGTTGCACCAGCCACCGCGCGAGTCCGAGCCGGTTGGCGGGGGCATCCTTGACCGGGGGCGCGAGCCAGGCAGGCACCGCGGAAGAGACTTTTTCCCGCTTCTCTGTATATTGTCCGCGTTCGAGCACGTAGGCCTGGCGCGGACTTTTGCGGTCTTCCATGATCATGCTGGAGGGCATGTTCTTTTGGATCGCGGCGAGCTTGTTGCTGATGATCTTCTGTCTTGACAGCTGCTTGGCGACCCTGCCTCGTGAGTCAGGATGGACGTGCCGCAGGAAGTGCCGGGTTACCAGCTTCGCCTGGGCGTCCGTGCGTTTGCTTTTTTCTACTTTCAGCGCCTTCTGGACCTCGGCCGGGACACCGGAGTAATTGTCCTGGACGGTGAATTGTTCCCAGGCGTGTTGCGAACGCTTCTGCTGCTGGGAGAGCGAGAGTGAGACAATGCCGGCCTTGTCCCAGTGAACCGTGCCGTTGACCTGGGTGAAGGCCCAGCCGTTGAGCTGGGCTCCGGGCTTGAGTCCAACGACCTTGGCCGGAACCTCGAGTCGCACCCATTTCCCGGTTTCAGGGAGCTTGCCCATCTGGTGGTTGGCGGGTCCGCGTTTTCCCGCGAGGAAGGCCTTGTCCTCTCCCCAGGTCGCCCGGTGCTCCCAGGTGCCATCGTTGAATTGCAGCTGGATCGTCTTCGGGGGCTTGGCTGGGTCGAGGTAGACGTAGGTGAAGAGCTTGGAATTCTCCGTGATCTTCAGACGGTCGGACGCATCGGTGAAGAAATGCTGTGTGATGGCATCGCTCGTGCTGACCCTGGTGTGCGACTTCTTGCCGCTGAAGACCGGGTGTCCTGGCCCCTGGACGAACTTCCACGGCGACGCGCCGTTGCCCTGGGGTTTGGCTCCGGCGGGAAGCTGCTCATCGACCCAGATGCGTTCCTGCTGGCCGAGGTCTCCGAGGGGGGCGTTGGGCGTCGGATCCTTGTAGCCTGAGTTGGCGAGGAGTTTATCGATCTCCCCGGTGATGGCGGCCGACTGCCGCTCCAGCTCCTTGCGTTCCTTTCGCTGGCTCATTGTCGGGGCCTTGATGATCGGCGGGGGCAGGAGCTTGTTCCCGTCCATGGCCCGCTCCGTCAGGCTGAAGTAATAGGAGAAGATCTGGTAGAACTCTTTCTGGGTAAGGGGGTCGAACTTGTGGTCGTGGCAGGCCGCGCAGCCAGCGGTGAGTCCGAGCCAGACGGTCGAGGTGGTCTCTACCCGGTCGACCGCGTAGCGGACATAGTATTCATCATCGATCGAGCCGCCCTCTCCTGTGGTTACATTGCAGCGGTTGAAACCTGTGGCCACTTTCTGGTCAAGGGTCGACCCGGGTAGCAGGTCCCCGGCGAGCTGTTCGATGGTGAACTGGTCAAAGGGCTGGTTGCTGTTGAAGGAATCAATGACCCAGTCGCGGTAGGGCCAGATGGACCTTTCGTTGTCAAGGTGCAGGCCGTGCGTGTCGCCGTAGCGGGCGGCATCAAGCCAGAATCGCGCCATGTGCTCGCCGTACCTGGGGGAGTCCAGCAGGCGTCGAACGACATTCTCATAGGCCTTTTCAGATTTGTCGGCGAGGAAATTGTCGACCTCCTCGATGGTCGGCGGCAGGCCGGTCAGGTCGAGGGTGGCCCTGCGGATCAGCGTTTCCCTGGAGGCGCGCTTCTGGGGAGAGAGGCCGGCGCGCTTCAGCGAGGCGTGGATGAAATTATCGACAGGGTTGTTGGCCTTCCAGTCCTTGGCCGGGGCGGGAACCTTTTGCGGCTTGGGAGGCTGGAATGCCCAGTGGCCAGCCCATTTCGCGCCGCCATCGATCCATCTTCGGATCAGCTCGATCTCTTTTTCTGACAGCTTCTTTCCCGTGTCAGGAGGCGGCATCCTGTCGTCTGGGTCCTCCGCCGTGAGCCGGGTATAGAGCTCGCTCTGGGAACTTTTTCCGGGAACGATGGTCGCCCGCCCTTTTTTGAGTTCTTCAAGCGAAGCGTCGTGCTTGTCGAAGCGGAGCTTGGCCTTGCGGTTCGCCTCGTCCGGTCCGTGGCACTTGAAGCAGTTGTCGGACAGAAGCGGCAGGATATCGCGGCTGAAATTGACATCGTCAGCGGCGCCAAGCGAGCTCGCCGTAACACCGAGGACTACAAAGAACAGTGGAATCGATTGCCGGATCGTCATGTGGTTAATTAGGCTCAAGGGTTAGTCGTGAGACATGCGCGATTCTTCAGCTTTGCAGGTGGATCATACAATATAGATGGACTCGGTTCACCGAGCTTCTTTTGTTCCAGTCGGCGCCTTTTGCCGGCGGGCCTCAGGCCAGGACGTCCGTCACCACGTGGTCGTGGACATTGGTCAGCCTGCGCTCGAGACCGTTGTGGCAGAAGGTGAGGCGCTGCTCGCTATTCGGGATACCACCCCTTGCCAATCTTGTAACCTCTCTCCTTGAGCCAGGCCTCCCGCTCCGTGTATTGCTTTTCCAGTTTTTCACGGTCAAACCAGCGTTCGAGGTCCTGGTTGATCGTGTGGCCGCAGCCGGTGCCGGTGCCCCAACCTCCACCCTTCAGCCATTGAGGAATTTTCTCGAACTGGCCGGTGCGGCAGGCATGCACGGCAAGCAGCGCCAGGGGGTCGATGATATCGAGAGAGACCACCTTGGGTCGATCGTAGTTGAACTCTCTGCGCAGGAGCTCGCCGCTGGTGAGGCCTTCCCAGGGGTCTTTCGTTCTCTGGTTATGCCGCATGGTGTAGGGGCGTTCCGGGGGCAGCGTAAAGAGTCCTGACTTCGGGTCCTGTCGCTGGGAAATGAGCTTGCGTCCCAGGGTCTCCATGAACTCCAGGGTCTCCGGTCTGCGGTGAACGCGGTAAATGTCGGCAAGCGCGAATATGCAGGGAGGCTCAGCCAGCACACCGTCGGACTTGTAGGCCGGCTTTTCTTCCGGTGTCGTTCCGGGGTCGCCGAGGCCTTCGCCCTTGAAGAGGCCGCGCAGCAGCGGCCAGTAGCGTTTGCGCGCGGCGGCGTCGGCGAGCCTGTAGGCCCGCGCGACAGCGGCGAGGAAGGATGGAGATGGCGGGTTTGCCAGGAACGAGTCGCCTTCCTTGGCTCCCCAGCCATGCAGAACCTTGCCGGGCCTGAATACGTGGTCGGTTACGTCTGTTCCATCCAGGATGATGCTGCGCATCGTGTGGGATTCGTTCCTGTACGCAGCAGCCATGTAGCCCAGGATCCACTCATCGATTCGCTGATGCACCTCGGCGAGCTCTTCTCCGTGGCCGTATTTCTTCGCCTGTTCGATGGTGCCAAGGGTTCCCAGGAAGAAGGTGGGCATGCTGTAGATCCAGCTGGAGATAATGACGCGCGGCTCAGTTACGTTGGCTTCCGGGAAGGCCTCGCGGTAGACCTCGAGGTGGCGGCGGATCGACGGGGTGTAGAGCAGCATCGGCCAGATCGAGGTTTTCGGGTCGCGATGGTAGGAGAGCACCTTGAGGTAGCGGTCGGCCCACAGCCGTGGTTTTTCTGCATCCTGCAGGCAGCCGAGGGAATAGCCGCCGAAGGCCAGGTCAAGCCCGACATCGATGAAGCCCAGCACCTCCATCTTGATTGGCAGATCCTTGACCTCCTGCAGTGGGCGTTGCCAGGTCTTGCTGAAGTCGATGTTCTTGTTGAAGCCGGCATGCCGGTTGTAGTGCATCGTGTGCCAGTCGCGAACGTACACCTCCCAGCAGCCCTTCACGAAGCGCTCAGTTTTCAGGGGTGAGACGTCATGCCAGAAATCATAAAAGGGGAAGACCACTTCGAGTTCAAAGATGTCTCCTGAGCGTCCATCGCTGTAGGAGCGATCACCCAGGAGGTCGATGGTCATATGATTGCCAAACACGATGAGGCCGCTGTGGGGCATCGCGTACTCTTCGAAGATGTGGGCCGTCGCCTCCATGGCGGCCTCGGCGTACTTCGCGTTGCCGGTCGCCTGGCTGAGGGCGGCGAGGGTACGCAGCAGGTTCTGGGTGCGGTCAAACTGGGTCTGCACAATCGGTCGGGAGGCGCCGCCGAGGGCCGGGGGCATGGAGGCGATCGAGGCGGGGGATCGGAGGTGTTCACGATGCAGGTAACGTGTAAACATCGGCGTCTTCGTCGGTCCGTAGACATCGCGCCCATGGGTGATGACGGTGTCGCCGTAGAGCGCGGCGGCTGCGAGGAACTCATCGGCGGCGATTTCCGCCGAGGTGAGGACGCGTTTTCCGACCCAGTTGGCATGGACCCGGCGGCGAGCGGCATCTCGGTCGATCCGGGTGGCGGCCCGTTCAGCCGGCGTCATGGAGCCGGGGGAGGTGAGGGTCATCTTGTGACTGGGCCTGGAGAAGCCGGGCTCGGCGAGCTGCTCCTCGTCGGTGACCAGCCGGATACCCGCAAGCACGCCGTCTTCCTCTGCATCTTCAGGGCAGGAGATGCGCAAGCGGTAGCTTTCGGCGGTCTGTTTTTCTGTGATGCCGAATGCGCTGACCGGCAACACGTCCCAGAAGAAGGACTGTTTACCATTGCCGCGTGAGGGATGCCGGACAGTTTTTGCGCCGCCATTGACCTCGATGGTCATCGAGCGGGTCGGCCCGTGCTTGGTGATCCATTTGAAGGCCAGCTTGTGCGCCGGGTCGGGTGGGACCTCTATGGTGAGCTCGAGCGGAGTGCCGCGGTCGGTGTAATAGATGTAGAACCCATTGTAGAGCGCGACGTCGTTGTCGTACCGCGTGAAGTGAATCCACGCATGAGGGGCCTGCCTGGCGGCGGGGGGAGCCTGATCAGGAGCCGGGACGCCCAGGCACGAGGAAAGAACGGATAAGGCGAATAAAGGCAGCAGTCGCCGCATTATCTGGATGGATCTTTCGTTGAAGGAAAAATGGCTCCCCGGCCTGGACTCGAACCAGGAACCAAGTGGTTAACAGCCACCTACTCTACCAATTGAGCTACCGGGGAACGTTTTTCATTATTTGCCGAATGAGGAGAATATAGTCGAGGGTCCCGTTCTGTCAAGGAGTTGTGCTGCAAAGAGTTGCAGATAACCGTGTGGGGGGCGGATGGTCTCATTTTGTTGTCATAAAAGGCTTTATGGCAGGAAGAACCAGGCTTCACCTTCGGCTCCTGCCACGCATGTGGCTGTTAAAGCGCGGCCTTACATTTTCTGACAGTCTCGAGATTACAATTATCTCGATTAATGAAGTCCTCTTATTCATCATTGGTGTTCAAAAGAGGTCGAGTAATTCGCCTTCTCTCTTTAGGCCTCACGGCTATTCACTGCAACGTATCTTTTGTTTAGCGGAGTTGCTGTTCCTGATGAAAAAAATACTGATTCCCCTTTCCGTGTCCCTCCTTCTCGTCGCGCTGATCGCCTACTTCCTGGCCTCCGATTCCGGAGTTCAGTATGAAGAATATGATGGCGTAGAGTCCGCCCGGCAGGCTGCCGGGCAGGGAGAAGGAGCCGGTGGAGCTGAGGAGCAGGCTGCTTCAAGAAAAGACTCTTCGGGCACGGATGGCGAGGAGGGGGGGGATGCCGCGACGGCCGCCGCGCAACTGAGCGGGGCCTTGCTGTACGGTACGGTTCTCGATCTGGAAGGGAATCCGATTCCGGCGGCCCGGGTCTTGCTCCGCGCTACAGGTTCCTGGGAAGGAATGGAGGATGCCGACCGCTATACCATGTTCCGCGAGCGCATTCTTGGAAGAGAGTCGGTCCCGGTGAGAGGCGGAGCCTCGACTCGGACCGAAACCGATGCCTCTGGAAAATACGCGTTCGCTCTCTCAGCTATCAAGCCGGGGCGATATGACATCCTGACCAGCGCCGGCGGATTCGCTCCTGGCAGCCAGCGTTGGAAGTGGACCAGCGTATCAGCCAAGGTGGACTTTCAACTGGGCCTTGGCGAGGTTATCAAGGGGGTCGTTCGCTCTCCGGAGGGCACTCCTGTAGAGGGGGCGGTCGTAACAGCCGCCAAGGCCGCAGGCCGCGGATGGGGCGGCGGGCGAGGCCCCGGAGGCAGCACAGGCTCAGTAGATGAGACTCTGAGTGATGCTAACGGTCTTTTCTCGCTGAATGTTTATGCGGGCGAGTTTGATGTTCGCGGTAACTCCACCGGCTATTCCACCGGGGCTGTCGACGCGGTCGCATCCGGATCGGTCGATGTCGAGCTGATGCTGGGCAAGGGGCGCGGCATCGGCGGGGTGGCGATGGACGCTTCGAATAATCCCCTGGCAGGAGTCAAGCTGTCCCTTTATGAGAGCAGGACAGGCGGCTTTGGGCGCGGCAGGGGCGGGCCGCCTCGCGGGATCATGCGCCTTTTTTCTTCTCCCCTGGCGGTTTCTGAGTCAGGCACCGATGGCCGTTTCATTTTCAGTGACATGGAAGTTGGAAATTTCCGGATCATGGCCGAGAAGGAAGCCTTCGTGACCACCGAGATCACTGGAGAGATCGAGGAGGAGGCTGAGAAGACTGAGGTTTCCATCAGCATGGCGTCCGGGCGTGTGATCTCAGGTGCTGTCAAGACAGCCGACGGAACACCTATGGCCGGCGCTTTTGTGGTGATCGCTCAGGAAGAGAGGCGCGACGAGGGTGGAGAAGATCGAGGTAGAGGCGGCTTTGGACGCGGCAGGGGCGGGAGGGGAGAAGAACGCGGCAGAAGAGACGACGAGGATGAGGGCAAGGAGAAGACCCCCGAAGATCTTGAAAAAGAACGGCGACGGGAAGAAGAGCGCCAGCGCGAACCCGTCAGCGTGTACAGATCATCCCTCGCCCTTGAGACTGGCAAGGACGGAACCTTTGTCGCGGACACCCTGAGTGAAGGGAGCTACACCCTCAGTGTCCAGGGCGAGTACTTTGTTCCCCATCGAGTGAGGGAGATCGATCTTGTTGAAAAAGAACGCGTGGAGCTCGATATCGTTGTCGATCCCGGTCTTCAGCTGAAGGGCGAGGTGGTCTCCTCGATAGATTCCTCCCCTGTTCCGAGCGCGAACGTCATCCTTCGCTGGCGGGATGACCGGAGGGTTATCCCCGTCGATTCCAAGGGCGTATTTGTCATTGGAGGCCTGGTCCCCGGGAAGATCGGTGAGCTGCAGATCGATGCAAAGGGATTCAGCATGCTTCATGTAGATGATGTAGAGCTCGCTCCCAAGCCGGATGTCCAGGATGTCAAGGTTCAGCTTGTGCCCACCGGGAAGATCTCCGGCCTGGTTGTCGATGCTTCCGGGGCGCCCATCCCGAGGGCCCGAATTCGTGTCTATGATGCGGTCGAAGAGCTCGAGAAGATCGAGGGTGAAAGTGACGGAGATCGGCGGCGGCGGGAAGATGATCGTCGAAGGCAAGAGAGGAACCGCGGCCGGCGCATGGTCGATACCCGGAGCAACGCGGAGGGGGTCTTCGTTTTAAACGAGGTCAACCCCGGCTATCTGCGGTTGCGCGCGGAGCACTCAGCCTATAAGGATCTTCGCAGCGATGCCTTCAATCTCGAGCCCGGCGAGCATGCGGATGATCTGGCGCTGACCCTTGTCACGGGTGGACGCCTGCTGGTGCTGGTCACCAACGCCGCCGGGGTGAAGATGCCCGGCGTACGGGTGGTCACTCGCTTCGATCCTGAAGAAGAGGAGCAAGCCGAAGAAGAACGCGACAGGGTTAGGGGTCGTGGTCCTGGGCCGCGCGGCCGAAGTGAGCGCGAAAAATATGACATGCGAACATCAAACCGTGAAGGGTTGGCGATCTTCGGTGGGATTGATGGGGGAAAATACAGGGTCTCGGTTAACCACGGAGGCCATCAGCCTTTTATCGCTTTTACCAATGTGGTGGAGGATAAGGACAGCCCGTTCAACGTAGCCCTTCTTCCGGAAAATGTAATTGCCGGTGTCGTTACCGACCTGCAGGGAGCTCCCCTCGAGGGGGCACGGGTCCGCGCTCGCAAGCAACGGGAGGATGGTGAACGGGAAGAGTCCGAGGCCAGGAGCGCGGCGGATGGAAGCTTCCGGATCGGCAACCTTGGCATCGGGCCCTACACTGTAAGGGCCGAGCGGAAGGGTTATGTCGAGCAGTCGCTTGAGGATATTGCGGTCAATTCAAATATTGAGATTCCCATGGTGGCCCTGGGTGAAATCGTGGGCCAGGTCGTCAGCAGTGAAACCCAGCTTCCGGTGACGGAATTCTACGTTGTCGTGAAGTCCGGTCGGGGCGCCGCCGGAGCGGAAGTTCAGGGCGAGGATGAGGACCAAGGCGGCCGCGGCGGCCGCGGCGGACGTGAGCGCGGTCGCGAC